>JAKOSQ010000354.1 GCA_029777215.1 Bacillota bacterium | reverse complement strand
CCCAAAGCGGCGCAGACGGTCGGAGAGGTCCGCAATCTCGTCCGGCGTCACAAGGCCGAGGTGGCGGCTCTCGATGACCATGTTCTCCGCGCGCGGCACGAAGCCGAGCGGCACAACGCCGAGCTTTTGCACCTCGTCCTTGAGCGAGAGGAAAATGTGCTCCGACATCTGGTTGAAGATGACCCCGCGAATGCCGCTGTCCGGGCGGAAGCGCAGAAAGCCCTCGAGCGTTGCGAGCGCGGAAAGGCTCTGGCCACGGGCGTTGACGATGAGGACGACGGGGGCTGCGAGCGCCCTTGCTACCTTGTAGGTGGAGGCCTCATCCGTATTCGCGCCGAGGCCGTCATAATAGCCCATGACACCCTCGACGACGGAGACGTCCGCCCTCCCGGCGTTGTTATAAAAGAGACGCCGCAGCTTTTCTTCGCCGGAGAAAAACAGATCGAGGTTCCCGGCGCGCACGCCGATGACCTTTTCGTGGAACATCGGGTCGATGTAGTCCGGGCCGCACTTGAAAGACGCCACCTGCAGTTCCCGGTCGTGCAGAGCCTGCAGAATGCCGCAGGTGATCATGGTTTTGCCGCTGCCGCTCGCGGGGGCGGCGAGAAGAATTCTCGGTTTACGCATGCTCGCTCCCTCCCGTAAAGGAGATGATGAAGACGGGGTTTTGCGCCGTCATGAGGTGGTAGCCGCCGAGCTTCCGGCCTCGCGCGGCGCTGATCTCAGCGATGTCGAAGTCGTGTACCGGCAGCGTTTTCGCCGCCTCGACCGCCTCGGCGAAGGTCTCCGCCGTGACCGTATTGAGGACGATGCGCGCGCGCGGATTTTTCTCGAGCGCCAAAGCGAGGATGTCTTTTAAATTCCCGCTGCTGCCGCCGATGAAAACGTGCGTCGGCACGGGCAGCTCGTGCAGCGCCTCCGGCGCGGTGCCGGGGACGACCGTGACGTTGGAGATGCCGAGATGTCGCTTGTTGCGCTCGATGAGCTCGCAGGCTTCGGCTTTCTGTTCAATGGCGAAGACCTCGCCGTCCTCACAGAAGCGGGCCATTTCGAGCGAGACGGAGCCGGTCCCGGCCCCAACGTCCCAGCAGACGGCGCGCTTTGTGAGCGCGAGCTTTGAAAGCGTGACTGCGCGGATCTCCTGCTTTGTCATCGGCACCTCCGCGCGCAGAAAGGCTTCGTCCGGCAAACCGCCGGTGACGGGCTCACTGTCCGCCGACGGGTTCTCCGCGAGGAGGACGGCGAGCGGAGCAAAGGATTTTCCCGCGAGCTCAGACGCCGTGCCTGCCGTGATCTTTTCGTTTTCGTAGGAGAGGTCCTCCCCCACCGTGACGAGCACATTGCCGAGACCATTATCACAGAGCGCGGTAATGACTGCCGCCGCGTCGTCCTTCCCGCCGGTCAGGGCGAGCACCTTCGCGTTGCGGCGGATATTCGCGAGGTAGTTGCAGCTTCGTCCGTGGGTACTGATGAGCAGCGCGTCGTCCCAAGAGGTTTTGATGCGGCTGCAGAAGTACGCAATGGACGACACGCCTGGAAGCACGGTCGGATGCAGGTCCTGCAGCAGCGGCAGCAGCGTCTTCGCGCCGCTGTAAAAGCCCGTGTCGCCGGACATGGCGACGACGATGCGCTGCGCTTCACTCTCGCGGACGACTGCCGCGATGTCCTTGGCGGCGATAGCGTTTTGCGTGGGCTTCTGGAAGCGCGCGAGGGCCTTTGTCAGCCGCGCCGCGCCGATGATGAGTTCTGCCCTGCGGCAGACTTCCTCCGCTTCGACAGTCAGGGACCCGGCGCTGCCCGCGCCGACGCCGAGGATGGTGACTTCCTTTTCAAAGGCAAAGCCGAAGCGTTTGCCGAGGACGGCAAGGCACTCCTCGAGCGAGACGCCCTCCTCGCTGAGCGGACGGCGGATGACGACGACCTTCACGCCGCAGTTTTCCGCCGCGCGGAGCTTTTCGGGAAAGCCGCCCGCCGCGCCGGTGTCCTTTGTGACGAGGTAGTCGACGCCCAGCATTTTGAGCATGGCGGCGTTGAATTCCTCCGTGAACGGGCCTTGCATGCTGATGAGATTCCGCCCCTCGAAGCCGAGGGCGGCGGCCTGTTCGACCGACTGCGGCAGCGAGAGCACACGCGCGAAAAGACGGGTCTTGTAGTCCGTCACGGCGGTGTAGGCCGCGAGCTCCTTGGCCCCGACGGTCAGCAGCGCGCTGCCGGAAACGCTGTTTAAAAAGGCAACCGCGTCCGCTGT
>JAKOSQ010000353.1 GCA_029777215.1 Bacillota bacterium | reverse complement strand
TGACGGGACTGTGAGTGGTGACGAGCACCTGGGCCGAGGAGGCAATTTCTCCGATGATCTTGGCCATCGCTCGCTGCGTCTGCGGATGCAGGAATGCCTCGGGCTCTTCGATGGCGAAAAACAGCGTTGAGTCGCTACCGTTGGCCTTTGTCGCGACGTACTTGAGGATCCCGAGGATCAGCGCGGACTGGAAACCTGTTCCGCGGGATGTGATGGGAACCTTCACCGCCCCGGCGCCGCTTTCGAGCACCGTTGAGGCAAGCATGCCGCGCAAGGCCTGCCGCGAGTCCGGCAGAACAAACGAGACCTTCTGCTCCTCGAACGGCAACTCGTCCTCAATCGCCTTCGCTGAACCGTCCAGGACTTCTTTGACCACCGCTTCGACGTCCCCGAGCTTCTTCGCGAAGTCCTGCTGCATCGAAGTACTTCGAGTCGATCCTGTGCGGACGAGGACAGACTCCAGCGTCTCGACGAGACGTTCGATGGCATCTGCGCCGCCAACACCCGAGCCATCTGGCACGCGCACCGATGGAATCTTGACGAAGGATATGGCGTCCACGACGCACTGGTAATACCGGCGAGCGTCGTCCGCGGGAGCCTTCTTCGACGTCGCGAACGACTCCTGGCCCGTACGGCTGCATCGGAGCGCGACCCAGAACTTGTCCCGCACGAGTATGGGGCCGAATTGGTCCAGCTCCGTCTCCGTGAGGTCATCAAACCAGACCCGGACCTCCGACATCGTCCGAGGGCCGGCGGCTCGGTAGTACTCGTGGAGCGGGAGCATCTCGACGAGAGGCGTCCGTCGGTCACCGGCGAAGAACGTCTCCAGGAGACGGACAAGCGAGGACTTCCCCGCGTTGTTGGGCCCGGCGATGAGCTGCAGCGAAGTGTCGATGGCAAGATCGAGTTCTTTGAATCCAAGGAGGTTCTTCACCTCGACACGGGAGACGCGCACCCCCACACGGTAGTGAGGCGCGGCGCGATCGAGACCCGCGCCCCGCCGAGGGGCGCTTGATGGACGAGCGCGTTGCGCTCCCACGGTCTGGCAGATCGGAGTCTCGACTGGGACCCGGGCGCAGCCGCACCCTAATCTCGAATGTGTCGCTGGCTTTGACGCGTCTTGGCGGGTGCGCCGGCGGCGTGACAGTGTGCGCAGAAGCCCGCACGAGTCTGCTGTGCTTAGGATGCGGTTAGGATGCACGACGCCGAAAGCCGCCCCGCCTAGGAACATAATCCCTAGTCAGAGCGGCTTTCCGCTGGTCGGGGTGACAGGATTTGAACCTGCGACCTCGTCGTCCCGAACGACGCACGCTACCAACTGCGCTACATCCCGATTTTGTGGGTACAAAAGTAGTATTTTTTCATTACAAAATGAAATAAAAAGTCTGTTTTTTTTCAATTTCTCCATTTTCGTATCCGGCTCGTAATCGCACGCTCTCTATGAAATCGGATTTTTTCTTATCTTTGCAAAAATTTTATGAACATGTTTGAAATTGCAATCCAGAAGTACT
>JAKOSQ010000352.1 GCA_029777215.1 Bacillota bacterium | reverse complement strand
GCGCCGGCGAGTCGCTGTTTTGCCAATTATTCAAAAAAGGCGCCTCCCTTTTATACGCTTTGATTTGCTAATGCTCTATTAGACACATCCCGCCCAACTTTTCGCAACCATTAATTGAAAAAACGCCGGGATAATAAGCCTCGCTGAGTTCGCGCCCGCAGACGCGAATAAAGTTGGATCATTTTTCGCCGCGACCTGTGCGCGGCGAAAAATACTTCTCGCAGAGCGCAGCGCAGTCTCTGAATAAAATCAGAGGCTGCAAAGCAGCCTCTGATTTTAAGCGCGAAGCGCTCAAACGCGCTCCTTGACTTTTGCCCTTTTGCCGACGCGGTCGCGCAGATAATAGAGCTTTGCACGGCGTACCTTACCCTTGCGGATAGTCTCAACGGAGACGATCGTGGGGGAATGGACGGGGAAAACCTTTTCGCAGCCGACGTTGTAGGAGATGCGGCGAACCGTGTTGGTTTCGCTGATGCCGCCGTGCTTCCGGGCAATGATGGTGCCGTCGAAAGCCTGCGTGCGCTCGCGGTTTCCTTCTGTGACGCGGACAACGATGCGGACGGTGTCGCCGACGTTCATTTCGGGAAGCTCGGGCTTCATATACTGCTGGGAAAGTGTCTGTACGAGATCCATGGATTTTTCCTTCCTTTTCTCGAACGTTCGTAAACGGGAAAATCTCCGCCAGAGGACCGCTCCTGATAGCGCCCATGCAAATTCCTTCACATAGACTATGGAATTCTACCACATCCTAAGCCAAATTGCAAGCTAAATTTTGGACTTTCGGACGGCTTTGCGAAAGATCGGACGAAAGTTTGTCCCGCACTTGACAAACGGCGCAAAACGGATATTCTTATTAATATGTAGCAGGGTAAGCACTGCGCAAAGCGCGCCGCGCCCCCCGTCTTTCCGAATGCAGAAACAATTTATTTATGGAGGAAAGTATATGTACGAAAAACTCTTCAGCGAGGGTCATATCGGTAAGCTCACCTTCAAAAACCGCCTCGTCATGTCGCCAATGGGCATTGGCCTTGCGGAGCTCGACGGCACGCCGTCCGAGGATATGATCGCGTTTTACAAAGCGCGTGCCGCCGGCGGCGCGGGACTCGTGATCCCGGAGATCACACGCGTCAACGACGACCACGGCGTCGGTCTGCTGCGCCAGCTCACGGTCACGAAGGACGAGAACATCGCTCCCCTCTCGAAGCTCGCGGATGCGATCCACAGCGAAAACTCGAAGATATTCATTCAGCTCCACCACCCCGGCCGCGAGGGCGTCTCCGCGCTCATCGGCGGGCAGGACGTCGTCTCCGCCTCCGCCATCCCCTGCAAGGTCTCGCAGCAGGACACCCGCGCGCTCACGACCGACGAGGTCAAGGAACTGATACAGCAGTTCATCGACGGCGCGGTCCGCGTCCAGAAGGCCGGCTGCGACGGCGTCGAGCTCCACTGCGCGCACGGCTATCTTCTCCAGCAGTTTCTCTCCCCCTACACGAACAAGCGCGAGGACGAGTACGGCGGCAGCTTTGAAAACCGCATGCGCATGGTTTCCGAAATCATCGCCGGCATTCGCAAGGCCTGCGGGGCCGACTTCCCCATCGGCATCCGCCTGTCCGTCGAGGAATTCCTCGACAAGACCGGCGTTACCGAGGAGTACATCCACATCCAGGACGGCGTCAAGATCGCCATGTACTTCGAGGCGCAGGGCATCGACTACATCGACGTCTCCTGCGGCCTTTACGAGACCGGCATGACCTGCGTTGAGCCGATCTCCTTCCCGCAGGGCTGGCGCCGCGACCTCATCAAGGCCGTCAAGGACCACGTCCACATCCCGGTCATCGGCGTTTCTGTCATCCGCGACCCGATCGTCGGCGAAAAGTTTTTGGAGGACGGCGTCGAAGACTTCGTCTCCATGGGCCGCTCCTGGCTTGCAGACCCGAACTGGGGCGTCAAGGCCCAGTCCGGCCACGAAAAAGAGATCTGCAAGTGCATCAACTGTCTGCGCTGCTTCGAGACGCTCGAGAGCTGGAGCATCGCCGGCATCCCGCCCGAGTGCGCGGTCAACCCCCGCTGCGCCCGCGAGCGCAAGCTCGGCATCCCCGCGCATGTCTCCGGGAAAAAGCACGCGGTCGTCGTCGGCGGCGGCCCCGCCGGCATGGAGGCCGCGAAGACGCTCGCCGAGCGCGGCGTCAAGGTCACGCTCTTTGACGACAAAAAGGAGCTCGGCGGCACTGTCAACTACGCGAAGCTGCCCCCGCTCAAGGAGCGCATGCAGTGGATCGCGGACTACTACGAGACCTATTTTGAAAAGCTCGGCGTCGAAGTCCGGCTCGGCGAGAGCGTGACGGCGGAGGACGTCGCCGCAATGAAGCCGGACGCCGTGATCGTCGCCGTCGGCTCTTCCCCGGTCGTGCCGGATTCCATCCCCGGCATCCACGGCGTGAACGTCTGCCGCGACCTCGATGCCCTCGCGGGCAAGGTTGAGCTCAAGGGCAAGACCGTCGCCCTCATCGGCGCGGGCCTCACGGGTCTTGAGACCGCCGAGTACATCGCCTCGCAGGGCGCGTCGAAGGTCTACATCGCTGACATGCTCAAGCGAGCCGCCCCCAAGGCCAATAAGACCAACGTCGGCGACGTCTGCGGCCGCCTCAACAAGTACGGTGTGGAGTTCATTTTCAAGCACGCGCTCAAGGAAGTCAAACCCGACGGCGTTGTGCTCGAAAGCGTCGACGACAAGACGGAGAAGTTCGTCGCCGCAGACCAGATCGTTCTCTCCCTCGGCAACCGCCCCAACGACGCGCTGTTTGACGAACTCAAGGCCAAGGGCCTCAACGTCCAGCTCGTCGGCTCCGCGAAGAAGGACGGCACCATCGCCCCCGCGACCGGCGGCGGCTACCGGGCGGCCTGCACGCTCTGCACCGAAAAGAAAAAGACGCCGTCCTTCCTCCTCGGCATGGACAGCCTCTCGAAATTCTGCCAGAAGTCCGTCATGGCGGACCAGCAGGGCGTCTACATGGCCTACCTCACCGACCCCGTCGCCGTGGCGAAGGTCCTGCCCGCGCCGCTCAAGCCCTACATGATGCCGATCGTGACGCTTTCGGTCTGCCGCGTCGGCAATCCGAGCTTCGCGGACAGCTACTATGAGACGATCCTCGGCGTCTACTGCACTTACAACGGCATGCCGGGCCTCTACCCCGTGAGCATCCTGCTCGACGGCACCGGCGCGGAGATGGCGACACAGTGCGGCCGCGACATCGGCTCGATGCCGAAAAAGCTCGGCAGCCAGATCTTCATCAGCAGGGACGGCGACAAGGTCCACGCGACCGTCGCCCGCCGCGGCGCGCAGCTCGTCGACGCACAGCTCGAGCTCGGCAAGTATAACAACGCGATGACGGACATGGTCTTCCAGTTCCCCGCCGCCGGAACAAAGGGCTACGGCACAGGCTACTACGCCCACTTCGACATGATGCCGGACGAGGACGGCAGCCTTCAGTTCCTCAACGGCGCGCTGCTGGAAAACGAGATCGAGTACGACTACAAGGCCTGGGACCCGGCGCACGTCACGCTCAAGCTCGGCTCCTCGATGGACGACCCCTGGGATGCGCTCCCGGTCGTGTCCGTCATCGGCGGCGCGTGGTGCGAAAACGACCTCACCGTCCACAAGCTCCAGCTCGACGAGAAGGTCGAGGCGCAGAACTTCCTCCCCTTCTGCCTCACCGCCCGCTCTGACCGGACGATGTTCATGGAAAACGGGACACTATAAACCGGTTCGCCTTTCGTTCAAACGTTCTATCGCAGAGCGAGAATCTGTTGGCGGAAAAGCCCGCAGGGCTTTTCCGCCAGACTTAATAAAATGCGTGCGCCAAAGGCGCACGCATTTTATTTTAAGTCAATAGGCGATAATAAGTCCGCCGGAATTGGCGTAGATCGTGGCGATGCCGCCGGCCCGGAGAATGGTGCAGTCCTTGAAGTTCGTCTTTTTCATGATGATGTCCCGCGTCTTGCGCGCGCGTTCCGGGCACATGCACTGCGAGATGTAGAGATGGCGCTCGCTCATGTCCTGCCCCGCGGTCCTTTCCGCGATCAGGTCGGCCATTTTGTAGGTCGCGCGGTCGACCGTCAGCGCTTTGCCGCGGACGCAGATGCTGCCAGTATCGTCGGCGCCCATGATGAGCTTGAGCTTGAGTGCGCTCGTGACGATCGACTGCAGGTGGTTGAGACGGCCGTTTTTGCGGAAAACGTCCAGCGTCTCAAGGATGAAATAGGTCGTCAGCCCCGAAATGAAGGCAAGACCCTTTTCGACGGTTTCGTCAAAGCTCGCGCCTTTGGACTTCAGCCGGTAAAGCTCGCAGCAAACGGCAATCTCCCCCGCTGCGGCGCTGTGGGAACTGAAAACAAAGACCTTCTTGTCCGGATTTTGTTCCATGAACATTTTTCCGGCGACGACGGCGCTGCCGTAACTGCCGCTGACCTTGTCGGAGAGCGTCACAACGAAAATTTCGTCCGCGCCGCAGTCCTCAAAGGCTTCAATAAACTGTCCGGGCGCCGGGCAAGCCGACTTCGGGGCGTTGAGTGACGCCGCCATTTTGGAGATCAGCGTCGCGCAGCGAAGTTCTTCGTCGTCTACAAAGTTCTCGCCGTCGAGCTCAATCGTGAGTGGTACGCGGCGGAGCCAGGGATAGTCGTCTTCCAGATAGGGGTAGTCGCAGCAGCTGTCACCTATGATCTGAAAACTCATGATGAAGTTCACCTCACGTTTTGAAAGAATGTAATATTGAGTATTACATTAAAAGATACAAATTACTACATTAAAATTATACGTTCATAATCTACCTTTGTCAATCGCAAACGCAGAAAAATGGGGGCGCGGTAAAAAAATTAACATGCGGTTCATTTCTGCGCCAGCCGGACGATGATGTCCGCGCACTCCTCGATGCCGAGCTTGCCGCTGTTGAGGCAGAGGTCATAGTTCTGGCTGCGGCCCCAGGAGCGGCCGGTGTAGTTTTTATAAAAGACCTTACGCTTTTTGTCCTTCTCCTCGAGCCGCTTCGCGGGGGCGTCGTCGCGCTCGCCGTAGAGCCGGATTATGCGGTCGGCGCGGAAGGCGGCGTCGGCAAAGATGAAAGTGTGCAGCGCGTCGAGCCGGTCGCGGAGGATGTAGTCTGAGCAGCGGCCGACGATGACGCAGGGACCCTCGTCTGGCAGCGCACGGATGAGATTGTACTGCATGACAAAAAGCTTGTCGGACAGGGCGGGCGAGCCGTCGATGCTGCCGCTCGAGGCCCCGTAGCCGCTGGTCGCGCCCGAGCGCGCGAGATTGAAGAGAAAGCTGGAGGTCGTCGTGGCGTCCTCGCCGCGCTTTTCGATGAATTCCTCGCTGTAGCCGCTCTCCTTGGCAAGGCGCTCGACGAGTGCCCGATCGTAAAAAGCCCAGCCGAGGCGCTCGGCGACCTCGCGGCCGATGGAACGTCCGCCGCTGCCGAATTCGCGGCTGATCGTGATGACCTGCTTCATGACGTGGCCTCCCTTATGTTTTTCGTTTCAGAAATACCTTATGTAATGGTCGGATGGTTTAAAACAGCAGCTCCGCCGCCTGCGCCCAGAGCGGGATGGTGACAGCGCACAGGAGCGTTGAGTAAAAGACACTGCCGGCGCTCTCCAGTATCGCTTCCGGCTCGCCGGCGTCGTACTCTATCGTGAAGGCGTTGAGCATGGACGCCACCGGCAGCGCCGCGTAGATGAGAATGATCTTCGCGACCGCCGGGTCAAGCGGCAGAAAATAGACCACCGGGAGCGTGATGAGCGGCATGAGGAGGTTTCGCAGCAGCGGCATGCGCAGATAGCGCGGCGAGAGCAGCGCCTTGGGGTCGTTTTTGCCGATGGTGATGCCGCAGAGAATCATGCCGAGGGGCGAGGCCGTCGCGCCGATGCTTGCAACCGCCTTATCCACCGGCGCCGGGAAACGGTAGCCGCTGAGGTAGAGCGCAAGGCCGATGAAAACCGCCACGACCGGGGGCGAAAACCAGCCACGAAGACTCTCGCGGAAGGATTTTTTTCCGATGTTCACGCCCGGCGGGGCCAGCAGCGGCTGGGCCGAGCTGTAGTAGACCATTCGAATCGGCATCGTGAAGATGACGAAATACAAAAGCCCCGTGTCCCCGTATAACTGCTGGACGACCGGGAAGCCGACGAAGGAGAAGTTCGTGAACATCGCGCCAAAGCGCAGGATGCGGCCCGTAAAGCTCCTTTTGTGGAGACGGAAGACGAGCTGCCCGACGCCGAACCACAGGCACATGAGCGCGGCGCTGAGCCCGACGAGGACAACGCAGTTTTTGAGCTGGTTCGGGT
>JAKOSQ010000351.1 GCA_029777215.1 Bacillota bacterium | reverse complement strand
TTTTGCACAGGGCCGAAAACGCGAGGGCCAGTCCCCGGCTGTCCGCAGCGCCGCTCACGAGCGCGCCGTAGGCCGTTGAGGCGAGGGCCTCCCCGCCCGTCTCCGGCGTGTATTTTGCGGCGGCGACGGCGTTGTAGGCCGCGAGCGCAAACTGCGCCCCGCCCGCGTCGCCAAAGCCGTCGACGGTCTGATTCACGGTCCCGAGCAGCGTCGATTTCATCTTCTGCAGCTCGCTCGTCCGCCAGCCGTAGACAAATTCGACCTCCACGAAGCGCAGGGTCCCGCTCTCCGGGAAGATCTGCACCGTGACCTCTGGCTGCACGACGCAGGCGCTCGGGTCCGAGGAAAAGGCAAGGACCGCCGCCGCGCGGACCTCGTCCGCCGTGATCGACGGACTGATGAGCTTATACGCGGCGTAGGTCGAAAGACTCTTCAGCGCGTCGTCGAGCGCCGGCTGCAGGGCGGATTTGTCCGAGAGCAGCCGCACGCCGTCGATCTCGCTCTGCGTGTGCCTGTAGGAGATGTAAACGACGGCCTCGTAGTAGTTGGCGACGCGCGTGAGGTCGGTGGACATGTAGTTGACGGCGTAGGCCGCAAGGGCGTCCTGGGTCTTGACCTGCTGACAGACCTGCGTGAGGTCGGTCTGGATCGCGCCATCGTAGGACGCGAGCTTGACGCGGCCGAGGGTCTTGTGGCCGCGCACGAAGTCCTCCACCGCCGCGCGCAGCGCGGGATAGTTCGCCGCGTCGACGGTGCTGGTCTCCCCGGTGCGGACGGCGTCCTCGTATTTTGTCACGGAGAGGTATTCCTTTTTGAACATGCCGCAGCCTGTCAGCGACAGAGCCAGCCCCGCCGCGAGCAGCAGCGCCGCAATGCGTCTTTTCATACCCGCCTCCGTTTCTTTTCAGTTCCGTGCGCTGAGGTCTCCGAAGTTCCGGCCAAACACGTCGCGCGCGTCGGTCACGATCACAAAAGCGCCCTGGTCGATCTCGCGGATGACCTCGCGGATGGCGACGATCTGCTGGTGCTTGATGGCGCACAGCAGAACCTGCTTGTCCGCGCCTGAGTAAGCACCCTTGCCATTGAGCACGGTGACGCCGCGGTGGAGCTGGCTGACGATCGCATTCTGGATCTCGTCGCTCCGGTCGGAGATGATGAGACAAAGCTTCGAGGCCGAGGCGCCGTAGAGCACAATATCGATCATCTTCGAGGCGACGTAGATGCCGACGGCCGTGTACATGGCGTTGTCGAACTTGCGGAAGATCGCCGCATAAGTCGCGAGAATGACGGCGTCGAGCACGAGGATGAGTGTGCCGAAGTTCACATAGGGGAAGCGCTCCCGGATGAACTTGGCGATGATGTCGGTGCCGCCGGTCGTCGCGCCCGTGGAGTAGACGACGCCGAGGCCGAAGCCCGTCAGCACGCCGCCGTAGAGCGCTGCCAAAACCGGCTGCTCCGTAAATTCAAAGTGAAAGTTCCCGAGAAAATCAATGATTAATGAACACGAGAGCATTCCGAGCAGGGAGCCCGCAATGAACTTCCAGCCGTAATG
>JAKOSQ010000350.1 GCA_029777215.1 Bacillota bacterium | reverse complement strand
GGGGCGCTTTCCGTCTCCGGCTTTCTGCTGCAGACCTTTTTTGCCAACCCCATCGCCGGACCGTTCGTGCTCGGCATCTCCTCGGGTGCGAAGCTCGTTGTTTCGCTCGTGATGATCTTCTTTTTGAGCGCGGGCGTCAACCTCGGCTCCGGCGCGCTGATTGCCGCCGCCTTCGCGGGCGCGATGCTCTCGATGGGCTTCGTGCTGCTCATTTCTAAGCGCGTGCACAAGATGTCCATACTCATCATCAGCGGTGTCATGATCGGCTATATCTGCTCTGCGATCACGGACTTTCTCGTCACCTTCGCGGACGACTCGAACATTGTCAATCTCCACAACTGGGCGCTCGGCAGCTTTTCAGGCATCACCTGGGAAAACGTCCGGGTTATGGCCCTCGTTGTGCTCGCCTCGCTCGCGCTGTGCTTCCTTCTGTCAAAGCCCATCGGAGCCTACCAGCTCGGCGAGACCTATGCGCAGAACTTGGGCGTGAACATCAAGCTCTTCCGCGTCGCGCTTATTTTGCTCTCGAGCATTCTCTCCGCCTGCGTCACGGCCTTCGCGGGACCGATTTCCTTTGTCGGCGTCGCGGTGCCGCAGCTCATCAAGGGCTTTTTCAAAACGGCAAAGCCCATCGTCATCACACCCGCCTGCTTTTTGGGCGGCGGCGTGTTCTGCCTGTTCTGCGACCTCATCGCGCGGACGTCCTTCGCCCCGACCGAGCTGAGCATCAGCTCCGTCACCGCCGTTTTCGGCGCGCCGGTCGTCATCTACATCATGGTCCGCCGGCAGGATCGTGTCCACTGAAACGGAGCGAGCAATGGAAAACTATTACGTCTATACGGATCACATGACCGTCGGCTACGACGGCGTCCCGCTGATCGAAAACATAGAGATCGGCGTGCGCCGCGGGGAGATCCTCACGCTCATCGGCCCCAACGGCTCCGGCAAGTCGACCATCCTCAAGAGCATCATTCGTCAGCTCCGCCTGCTCGCGGGGACCGTCGTGCTCGACGGTCAAGTCATGGCGGAGCTGTCGGAGCGCGACGTCTCGCGCAAGCTCTCCATCGTCATGACCGAGCGCCTGCGCCCGGAGCTCATGAGTTGCTGGGACGTCGTCGCGACCGGCCGCTATCCCTACACCGGCAGACTGGGCCTTCTCTCGGGGGAGGACTGCCGCAAGGTCGACGAGGCGCTTGACATGGTTCACGCACGCGAGCTCGCGGACCGCTCCTTTGCCTGCATCAGCGACGGACAGCGCCAGCGCCTGCTGCTGGCCCGCGCCATCTGTCAGGAGCCGGAGGTCATCGTTCTCGACGAGCCGACCTCGTTTTTGGACGTCCGCCACAAGCTCGAGCTGCTGGACATCCTCAAGACCATGGTGCGCGAGCGCGACCTCGCGGTCGTCATGTCTCTGCACGAGCTCGATCTCGCGCAGAAGGTCTCCGACCGCGTGGTGTGCGTCAATGACAGCCACGTCGAGCGCTGCGGCACGCCGGAGGAAATCTTCACGGACGCATACATCCGCAGTCTCTACGGCATCGAGCGCGGCAGCTACAGCGCCGAGTTCGGCTGCATCGAAATGCCCCCGGCGGCGGGCGCGCCGCGCGTTTTCGTCATCGGCGGCGGCGGCAGCGGCATCTCGGCCTACCGCCTGCTCCAGCGCCGGGGCATTCCTTTCGCCGCCGGCGTCCTCGGCGAAAATGACGTCGACTATCCCGTGGCCCGCGCGCTCGCGGCGGAGGTAATCTCCGAAAAGCCCTTCGCGCCCATCAGCGAAGAAGCATTCCAGCGCGCGCGTGAGACGATCGACCGCTGCGAAAAGGTGCTCTGTCCGCTGGAGACCTTCGGCGAGACGAACGACAAAAACCGCGCGCTGCGGCAATACGCGCTCAGCCGCGCGCTGCTCTGCGACGCAGCGGCACTCGAGAGCATGACCGTTACACACAGAGCGGCAGAGAAAAAATGCGCCGACCGCGCCCCGGAGCGCGGCCCGACAGCCGAACGAAAGGGAAGGACAGAGGTTTGGAACTGAAATTTACCCTGCTTGCGCTCCTGACCGGCTTCGTCATCGACTGCTTCGTCGGCGACCCGGCGAACCTGCCGCACCCCGTCATGCTCATCGGCAGGACCATCTCACTTTTTGAAAAAATACTGCGGCGCCTGTTCCCGAAAACGGCGCGCGGCGAGATCGCGGCGGGCGGCGTGATGGTCGGCTTCGTCATGATTTTGAGCGGCATTGTGCCCTTCGCAATTTTGTATTTCTGCGCGCGGGTCAATCCGTGGCTCTATTTTGCCGTGTGCACTCTCATGTGCTGGCAGATCGTCGCGGCGAAGTGCCTCCAGACCGAGGCGGAAAAGGTTCACGCCTGTCTCGACCGCGGCGATCTCCCGGCGGCGCGCAGGCAGGTCGGCATGCTCGTCGGCCGGAACACGGAAAACCTCACGGTCGAGCAGGTCGTCAAGGCGGCGGTCGAGACCGTTGCGGAGAACACCTCGGACGGCGTCACAGCACCGCTCTTCTGGATGGCCCTTGGCGGGCCGACGGCGGGCTTCGTTTACAAGGCAATCAACACCATGGACTCTATGGTCGGCTATAAAAACGACAAGTACCTCAATTTCGGCCGCTGCGCGGCCTGGCTTGACGACACGGCAAACTATCTCCCGTCCCGGCTGACGGCCCCGTGCATGATCGCCGCCGCCGCGCTCACGGGGCTGGATGCCAAAAATGCCGCTCGCATCTGGAAACGTGACCGCCGCAAGCACGCAAGCCCCAATTCCGGCCAGACCGAGTCTGTCTGCGCCGGGGCGCTTCACGTTGAGCTCGGCGGCAACGCCTACTACTTCGGCAAACTCTATGAAAAGGCGAGCCTCGGTGACCCCGACCGGCCCGTCGAGCCGGCGGACATCACGCGGACCTGCCGGCTGATGTACGGCACGAGCGTTTTTCTGCTCGCGCTCATTGAACTCGTCTGGTACGGCGCACTGTATTTTGGAGGATGGCTGTTTTGATAATCGGTGAAGGCTACGGTCACGGCGGTGACGTCTACAAAAACAAAATACGGCTCGACTTTTCAGTCAACATCAACCCCCTCGGCACGCCCGAGGCGGTGCAGACAGCAGCGGCGGAGGCGGCGCGGCGCATCGCCGCCTACCCCGACCCCTACTGCGGCGCGCTGCGGCAAAAGCTTGCGGAAATGCTCGGGGTCGAAACGCGGGACATTCTCTGCGCAAACGGTGCGGCGGAGCTGATCTTTCAATTCGCGCTGGCATTGAAGCCAAAGAAAGCACTGCTGCCCGTCCCGTCCTTTTCAGAGTATGAAACGGCGCTCGCCGCCGTAGGCTGCGTGCCGGACTTTTACTCGCTGCGCCGGGAAAACGGCTTTGCGCTCACGGACGACATTCTTGACAAAATCACGCCGGAGACGGAGCTTTTGCTGCTCTGCAGCCCCAACAACCCGACGGGGCTGGTGGTCGACTGGGCGCTGCTGACGAAAATTTTCGCCCGCTGCCGCGAGACGAGGACCTGGCTCTTCCTCGACGAGTGCTTTCTGGAGCTTGCGGACGCGGGCAAGGACCGCTCGCTGATCCCGGAGCTGCGGGAGGGCGACCGCGTCTTCATTCTCCGCGCGTTCACGAAGCTCTACGGCATGGCGGGCATCCGCCTCGGCTACAGTGTCTGCAAAAACGCCGCGATGAACGCAACGCTCTGCCGCTTCGTCCAGCCGTGGAACG
>JAKOSQ010000349.1 GCA_029777215.1 Bacillota bacterium | reverse complement strand
AGCGCTCTGCCATCCTCGTGGCCGAGGGCGAAAAGGAATCAGCCATCCTGCGCGCGGACGCCTCCAAGCAGTCGAAGATCCTGCAGGCGGAGGGCGACGCGGAGGCCATTCTCAAGGTCCAGGCCGCCACGGCCGAAGGAATCAAAAAGATCAACGAGTCCGCCCCGTCCGAGGCCGTGCTTCGCATTAAGGCGCTCGAAGCCTTTGCCGCCGCCGCGAACGGACAGGCGACGAAGATCATCATTCCCTCGGAAATACAGGGCATCGCGGGTCTCGCGGAGTCCGTCAAGGATATCGTCAAGGAATAAAAAACAAAAAAAGGCGCTGCCCGCGGGCAGCGCCTTTTTTTGCCGCGTGAGCGCCGGAACGCCCGTCAGTCCATGACCTGCGCGAGGACGTCGTCCATGCTGTACATGCCCGGAGCCTTGACACCCGCGAGGAACAGCGCCGCGGAGAGCGCACCGTTGGCGAAGACGTCGCGGCTGGTGGCGGTGTGCTTGAGCTCGATGATCTCGTCCGGGCCGCAGAAGAGGACATCGTGCTCGCCGACGATGGTGCCGCCGCGGACGGAGGAAATACCGATCTCCTCGCGGCTGCGCTTTTGCCGGACGCTGTGGCGGTCGTAAACATATTCGCTGCCGTGGGGCAGGGCGGAGGCGGCGGCATCCGCGAGCATGAGGGCCGTGCCGCTCGGGGCGTCGACCTTCTGACGGTGGTGCTTTTCGATGATCTCGACGTCAAAGTTTTCGCCCAGCACGGCGCTCGCTTTTTTGACAAGCTGCATCAAAAGGTTGATGCCGAGCGACATGTTGCCGCTGCGGAAGACGGGGATTGTCTCTGATACGTGCGAAATCTGCACCAATTGCTCTTCACTGTAACCAGTGGTGCACAAAACGCACGGAAGCTTTTTATCAGTGCAATAATCGAGCAGATGGCCGAGCGCGGCGGAATTTGAAAAATCGACGAGCACGTCCGCCTCGCCCGCAAACTCCATCGGGTCGGCATAGACGGGGTAGTCGGAGAGCTTCACAGCGTTCATGTCAAAGCCTGCGACGATGGAGAGATCGGTGCGATCTTTGCACAGGCGCGTGACGGCCTGCCCCATCTTGCCGTTGCAGCCGGACAAAATCATTTTGACCATAGGGTACCTCCTGTTTATCTGTTGTAGAAAGGGGCGACGACGTCGCCCCTTTTGCTGTGCTTTTTACTTATTTGAGCTTGAGACCGACGTCTGTGAGACTCTTTTTGAGCTTTTCGAGGTTTTCCGGGGCCATGTCGCACAGTGGCAGACGCAGTCCGCCGACGTCCATGCCGAGGAGGTTCATCGCGGTCTTGACCGGGATGGGGTTGACCTCGATGAAGAGCTTTTCGTAGAGATCGGCGTACTTGAAATAGAGCTGTGTGGCTGCTTTAAAATCACCCTTGAGGCAGAGATTGCAGAGCTGCGTGACCGTTTCAGGGATGATGTTCGAGGCGACCGAGATGACGCCAAGCGCGCCCATCGCCATCATGGGGATGGTGTTGTCGTCGTTGCCACTCCAGAAATAGAGGTCGTCCTGGCACAGGGCGCGGGAGCGCGCGAACAGGCTCAGGTCGCCGGAGGCCTCCTTGACACCGTTGATGTTCGGGTGCTCGGAGAGAATTTTGTAGGTCTCGGGCTTGATGCCGACGCCCGTGCGGGACGGGACGTTGTAGACGATCATCGGCACGTCGACGCGGTCTGCGACCGTGGTGAAGTGCTGGACGAGGCCGCGCTGGGTGGCCTTGT
>JAKOSQ010000348.1 GCA_029777215.1 Bacillota bacterium | reverse complement strand
ATATGTATTTTTCCCGCGGTTCATCCCGGTTTTCAGTCGTCATCCTTTTTGGTGAAGACGTCCGAGGACGCGGTCTTCCCGGTTTGGAACGTGAGCGCTTTGCCGTCGCTCGTGCAGGTAATCGTCCCCTGCAGGTCGGTGCGGAAGAGCGTTACGCCGGCGGCCTTGAGCCGGTCAAGCGTCCCCTGATTGGGGTGGTTGTAGCTGTTCGAATCGCCGACCTCGATGACCGCGTATTTCGGTGCGATGGCGGCGAGGAAATCCGCCCCGGTCGCGGTCTCGCTGCCGTGGTGGCCAACCTTCAAGACGTCGCTTTTGACCGTCCGGCCGCTGGCGAGGATATCGTTTTCCTCGCTCGTCTGCGCGTCGCCGACAAAGAGAAACGAGGTGTCGCCGTAGACGACCCGCAGGACGATGGACAGGTCGTTCGGATCGTCCGAGTCCTCGATCGGACCGAGCACCGTAACGCTGGCGCTGCCGAGCGTGAACGTGTCGCCCGGCGAGGGCACTGTGATCGAAACGCCCTGCTTTTTGAGGTACTTCTTAAAATCCTTGAAGCCTTCGCCGTCATAGGATTTGACCGGCGAGAGGGCCGTTTTGACCGTCGCAAACTGCAGCGCGCCCGACAGGCCGCCGACGTGGTCCTCGTGCGGGTGGGTGTTGACGATGTAGTCGAGGGCTGTGATGTCCTGCGCCTTGAGCGTCGCGTAAATTTTGTCGGAATACTTCGAGGTGCCGCCGTCGATGAGCATGTAGTGCCCGTCGCACTGGACAAGCTCCGAGTCGCCCTGGCCGACGTCGAGGTACTGCACCGTGAAGCTGCCGCCGGGCGCGGGGCTCGAGCTCGTGTCCTGCCCGTCGCCCAGCCGCCAGAAAAACGCCGCGGCGACAATAATGATCGAAACGGCCCACCAGAGCCGCGAACCTTTTTTCATATGTATCGCTCCTTTTCATCCGCGCCATTATACCGCCCGGGGCGGCGCCGCACAAGCCGGAATTTTTACTTTCGCGCGCAGAAGCGATCCCGGTATCGGTGAATATTTGAATTAAAAAAAGAGCCCGCCGGATGGCGGGCTCTTTTAATATGCCGGTCGATTAGTCGACGCAGACGTTGACGGCGCGCATCTTGCGGCTGTCCTTCGGGTCCGGCTCGACATCATAGGAGACCTTCTGGCCTTCCTTGAGAGTCTTGAAGCCGTTGCTCTTGATGGCGGAGAAGTGGACGAAGACGTCGTCGCCGCCGTTGTCGTTGGAAATGAAGCCGAAGCCCTTATCCTCGTTGAACCATTTGACAGTACCGTTATTCATAAAACAAGTACCTCCTGTAAAAATGTTATTCGAAATGGAGCAAACAAAAACCGCCTGATGACAAGTCAAAATGGAAATTGACTTACAATCGGCGGCAATCAATCAGTACATTTAGAACACAATTAGTATAACCGCTTTCTGCGGAAATAGCAAGCATTATTTTAAACTTTGAAAAAATTTCGTCCTCCGTCCCTCGTCATCCGTCCAATCGACCTATTGCCGTGCAATTCGTCCGAATAAACTCCGTATCGTTCGCTTCCGGGCAAGCCCGAAAGCTCACTCGCTCCGTTATTCCCCCTCACCCCACGAAATCGCGGATTTTGTGGGGTGCCCTTGCGCCGGACACGGCGAGTTGTCGGGTCTCGCCGACAAAATTTATAAGATTCGAGGGCTCGGGGACTTCACTTCTCCGAGCCCTCTCTCTGCAAGCGCCGCAGCGCGAGATCCTTTTAAATGCGGTGCTCGCACCGCTTTTAAATGAACAGGTTGACGTTCGACTCCTCCGCGTCGCCGAGGTAGGCGCCAACGCCGCCGAGCTCCACGCCGTCGATGAGCTCTTCCGGGCGGATGCCCATAATGTCCATGCTCATCGTGCAGGCCACGAGCTTGATGCCCGCCGCCTTCGCCTTTTCGATCATGATCTCCAGCGAGTCGACGTTCTTTTCCTCCATGATCTTTTTCATCATCGAGGTGCCCATGCCGCCCATGTTCATCTTCGAGAGCTTGAGCTCCTTCGTCCCGCGCGGGAGCATCTTGTCGAACATGCCCTCCATGAAGGACTTCTGGATCGGCTGCTTTTCGGGCTTGCGCAGAGCGGTAAGGCCCCAGAAGGTGAAGAACATCGTCACAGGACGGCCCATCGCCGCCGCGCCGTTGGCGATGATGAAGCTCGCGAGCACGCGGTCGAGGTCTCCGGAGAAGACGATGATCGTCTTGCCCTGCGGCGTATCCTTCACGACCGGCTCCGCCGCGCCGCCGCCCTTTTTGACGAGGGCGACATAGTCATTCCCGCGCTTTTCGTTCGAGACGAGGGTGTTCCCGGTGCGGCGGCACCACGCGCCAATGTCGCGCGTGAAGCCGGGGTCGGAGGCCGAGACCTCCATGACCTGTCCGTCGGAGAGCGTCTTCATCGTCTCAAAGACCTTCATGATCGGGCCGGGGCACTGAAGGCCGCTGCAGTCGACGCGCATGCAGGCGACCGGAGCGTTGGAGGTGTCTACATTGCCGCTGTCCGCGACGGGGGTGGGTTCGCTCTTTTCCATGTTGGCCTCCTCATAGTGGGTGGACTGGTAAAAACGCATGCCGCCCGGATAGACGCGGACGTTTTTGAAGCCGTTCTGCATCAGAATGCGCGCGCCGTTGTAGGCCCGCACGCCGATGGCGCAGAAGACAACGACCGGGGTCTCGGGGTCGAGCTCCGAAAAGCGTTTGCGGAGCTGACCGAGGGGGATGTGCCTGGCGCGGGGAATGGCGAAAGCCATGAGCTCCGCGTCCTCGCGGACGTCGAGCAGCACCGTCTCCGGCTCCTTTTCAGCGACGTCCCAGGGAGCGAAGGCGACAAGGCCGTCGAGGACGTTCCCCGCGACGAAGCCCGCCATGTTGACCGGGTCCTTCGCGGAGGAGTAGGGCGGCGCATAGGCGAACTCGAGACTCTTGAGCTCGCTCACGCCCGCGCCGAGCCGCAGGGCCACGGCGAGCGTGTCAATGCGCTTGTCAACGCCGTCGCGCCCGACGATCTGCGCACCGAAAAGCTTTTTGCCGTCCGGGGAGAACAGGAGCTTCATCGTCATCGGCACCGCGCCGGGGTAGTAGCCCGCGTGGGAGTTTTGCGTGATCGTGATCGTTTTGTAGTCCTGATCCTTGACCATGCCGCGCTTAATGAGCGTCTTTTCGTTCGCGCCGGTCGAGGCCGCCGTGAGGTCAAAGACCTTCGCGACCGCCGTGCCCTGTGTGCCGTCGTAGGTCTCGCTCGCGCCGGCGATGTTGTTTGCCGCGATGCGGCCCTGCTTGTTGGCCGGGCCCGCAAGGGGGATCATCGTGCGGTCGTGGAAGACGAGATCCTCAACCTCGATCGCGTCGCCGACGGCGTAAATGGCGGGGTCGGAGGTGTGGAGCTGCGCGTCGGTCACAATGCCGCCGCGCGCGTTGAGGTCTAAACCGGCGGCCTTGGCGAGCTCGCTGTTCGGGCGCACGCCGATGGAGAGGATGACGAGCTCAGCCCTCACCGTTTTTCCGCTCTTGAGCGCGACGGTGACAGCGGCGCCGTCATCCGAAAACGCGCTGACTGCGTCACCGAGATGCAGCTCAACGCCGTTTTGCGCGAGGTTTTCGTGCAAAAGCTGGGCCATTTCAAAATCCAGCGGAGCCATGACTTGGTCGGTCGCCTCGACGAGTGCAACCGAAACGCCCGCTTCGCGGAGGTTTTCGGCCATCTCAAGGCCGATGAAGCCGCCGCCGATCACCGCCGCCGTCTTAACGCCCTGTTCTGTCACCAGCGCGCGGATGCGCTCGGCGTCCGGCACGGTCCAGAGCGTCTGGATGCGGGGCGAGTCGATTCCGGGGATGGGCGGGCGGACGGGCGACGAACCGGTCGAGAGGACGAGTGTGTCGTAGCGCTCCGCGCGCTCCGCGCCGGTGGCAAGATCCCTGACCGTGACGGTCTTGCCCGCGCGGTCGATGGCCGTGACCTCGGTTTTGACGAAGACGTCGATGTTGAATTTGGCTTTCATGGCCTGCGGGGTCTGCAGCAGCAGCGCGTCGCGCGATTTGATAATGCCGCCGACGTGGTAGGGTAGGCCGCAGTTGGCGTAAGAGATGTACGGTCCGCGCTCAAAAAGGACGATTTCGGCGTCCTTATCGAGTCTGCGGAGCCGCGCTGCGCAGCTCGCGCCGCCCGCGACGCCTCCGACGATCACAACTTTTTTCATTTCAGCTCCTCCTTCAAAATTCTTTTATAACATGGGCCGGCGGGAGCGCGTTTGCGCTCCCGCTGCCCGGTTTTCTTTTTCTTATGCGTCAATCATCGACAACACGGATTCCTTCGGCCTTGCGCCGACGGCCTGGGAGACGACCTTGCCGTTTTTCATGAGGAGCAGAGTCGGGATGCTCATGACGCCAAAATTGTTGGCGAGTTCCGGCTGCTCGTCGACATTCACCTTGCCGACCTTGATGTCGCCGCGCTCGTCGGCGATCTCGTCGACGATGGGAGAGAGCATGCGGCAGGGGCCGCACCAGCTGGCCCAGAAATCGATGAGGACGGGTTTGTCGGCTTTCACGGCCTCGGCGTCGAAGTTTTCTTTGGTAAGTGTGGTAACAGACATTTTTATGATCTCCTTTCAGGTGATTGCTTTTTTCTTTGTGACTGTAGTATAGCTCCCATGCGAAGATTATTCTGTGACCAAATCACATTTGCGGGCGTTTTTGCAAAAAAAATAACGTTTTTTAAAAGTACCCCGAAGCGGGACGCTCCGGGCTTTGGTGGGTCGCAATTTTATTTTCCCGCGAGGACGCGGAGCTTTGCCGCGTCCGTCACGGTGATGCCGCCGCGCGAGAGGCGCACAACGCCCTCGCTCTCGAAATACTTGAGCATGCGCGAGACGACCTCGCGGGCGCTGCCCATGTAGCGCGCGATCTGCTCGTGCGTGAGCCTGACCGTGTCGCCGCCGGACTTTTGCAGTTCCTCCGTGAGGAAAATGGCGAGGCGGCGGTCGACGCCCATGAAAAGGATCTGCTGCATGGCCCACATGACCTCGGAAAAGCGCTTCGTCGCAAGCTCGTAGCCGAAGCAGCGGACATAGACGTTTTCATCCGCAAGGGCGTGGAAGACGGCAGAGTTCATGACGAGCAGGTCGGTCGCCTCTTCCGCGTCGATAAAGACGTCAAAGGTGATCGCCTCGAGCACGCAGGACGCGGACAAAATGCAGATATCGCCCGGAAACAGGCGGTAGAGTGTGACGTCCCGGCCCTCCTCGGAGAGCAGATAGACGCGGAGCTGTCCGGTCTTCACCCGCAGCAGACCGACGCATTCCTCGCTGCCGCTGTGGATGGACGTGCCCCTGTCATAGTGCACCGGGGCCATGCTCTCGCAAAAGCGTTTTTGCTCCCCGGGCGTGAGCTCGTCCCAAAAGGGAAACTGCCGCGCGAGCAGAGCCTCGCATTCTTCCGTCAGCATTTCGTATCCTCCGTCCATTCCCGCTCCCGCTTGAGCTGCGCGCGCAGGCGGTTAAAGTATTCCCGCTGGAAATCCATGCGGTCGGCCCAGAGCACCCGGGCCGTCTCGGTCGCGAGCGGAAAATAGGCCGTGCTCTCGGTCTGACGCAGCCTTTCGTCGCAAAAGGCGATGCGCCCGGCGGTGTCGAGCTCGTCAAAGTGCGCCTCGTGCAGCACGAGCGGCTGGCGGAAGACGTCGAAGCGGTCGATGTTGTCGCAGTCGCAGACGCTGCGGGCCGTGACCGTCTTTTCGCAGGGGAAGTCGGCGCACATGTCGACGTGCAGAGCGATGCCCGCGAGAAGGTCCGCCGTGTCCTGCCGATCGAAGCCGAGACTTTCGACAAAAGGCCGGACCATCCGCGCGCCCATGCGCCCGTGCTCGCGCCAGTCATCCTGCGGCCCGAGCTCGGCGTAGGCGACGTCGTGCAGAAGGCAGGCGATGACGAGCACCTCGGCGTTGAGCCCCTCCGCGCGGGCGAGCTGCCTTGCGAGTGAGGCCACGCGCAGCGAGTGCTCGACGCGGTAACGCATCCGCGCGCCGTCCGGGTTTTTGCAGCCGGGCTCCAGCAGCAGCTCTTCCATATAGTGCCTTGCGGCCGCTTCCCGCTGCGTCATTCTGCCCGCTCCCCTTTCATTTTTTCCGGCCGAAGCCGCGCCGCCGCGCCGGGCAGTCTGTGTGCTTTACGGGACGTTGATCTGCTCGACGGCGCTGACGCTCTCCCCGTCCGTCGTGACCCGCGCGAGGATGCGGCCGCTGTTTTTGACGACCGTGATGAAGCCGCTGCGGTTTGCGCCCTCGCGCACGCCGCCGAGGTAGACGATGAAGGACGCGCTGTCGCTAAACGAGTAGGAAAAGACCTCCTCGTCCGCGTCATAGAGGGCATAGCCGTTCGTGACACCCGCTGGATCGATACCGAACAGGGTCAGCGCGTCCGTGTCGCTGCCGTCGATCCAGAGAACCTCGTCCGCATCGAGGAAGCTCTGCCCGCCCGCCTCAGCGATCGAGCACCAGGCGAGGAAGGTGCGCAGGCCGTTTGCGTCCGATGCGGCGAGCGCGGCCTTGCGCTGTTTTTTCGCGGCGCGGCCGACAGCGCTGTCCGTCCGGGCGACAAGCCTCGAGGCGGCGGTGCTGCCCTTTTCGCGGAGCTCCGCGACGCCGTCGCTCCCTTCGAGGAGCGCGAGCGTCCAGGTCCGGCCGTCGCGCTTCAAAACGGCGCCGCCGTCCTTGCCGCCCGTCCATTTGCCGGTCACGTCGGCGGAGCCGTCCGTGCTCTGCGCGGTGTAGCTCCCGTCGGCATTGAGCGTGTAGAGGACGGACCAGACGAAATATTCGTAGGGGACGGCCTTTTGGTTTTTATAGGAGGCATAGCTGATCCACTCGCCTGCAAAGGACGCCTGTGCCGAGGCGTCCGGCGGGGTCGAAGTCCCGCCGCAGGCCGCGAGGGAAACAAGGAGCGCGGCGCAGAGCAGCGCCGAAAAAAATCTGCGCTTCATGGGGTATCCCTCCATAATGTTCAGTTTTATTTTTTGACGTCCTCATCGCCGAAGGGGTCGCCGCACTGGGGACAGAACTTCGGCGGATGCGTCGGGTCCTCCGGCTCCCAGCCGCACTTGTCGCACTTGTACTGCGGAACGCCCGCGGGCTTCGGCTTGCCGCAGTTGGAGCAGAATTTGCCCTTGTTGATGGCGCCGCACGAGCAGGTCCAGCCGTCCGCCGCGGGCTGGGGCTTGCCGCAGTTGACGCAGAACTTGCCGGTGTTGCCGGTCGCGCCGCAAGAGCAGGCCCAGCCGGCGGCCACCTGCTGCTGCTGGCCCATCTCGTAGAGCGTCTGGGCGTTGACGCCGCCGGCGTTCTGAGCCATGTTCATGCCCATAAAGGCCATCGCCGCGCCCGCATTCGGGTTTTTCGCGGCATCCTGCATCGCCTGTGCCTGTGCGCCGACCATCTGGGCCGCGCCCATCGTCGGGTCGCGGAAGGTCGCGTTGCGCTGCAGCTCCTTGATGCGGTTTTCGTCCTCCTCGCTGGCCTTGACGGACGACACGCCGATGGAGACGATCTCGATGCCGCGCAGGTCGCGCCACTTGGAGGACAGCACTTCGTTGAGGCCGTCCGCCATCTCGGTCGTGTGGCCGGGCAGGGCGGTGTAGTCGATGCGCTGCTCGGAGAGCTTGGCAAAGGCGGGCTGCAGAGCGGTTAAGAGCTCCGTTTTGAGCTGGCTGTCGAGCTTGTCGCGGGTGTAGGCCGCCTCGACGTTGCCGCAGACGTTCGTATAAAACAAAATCGGGTTCGTGACGCGGTAGCTGTATTCGCCGAAGCAGCTGACGGAAACTGTCAGCTTCAGTCCGATGTCCGGGTCGACAACCAGGAAGGGAATGGGGTTCGGCGTGCCGTATTTGTTGCCGACGAGTTCCTTTGTATTAAAGTAGTACACGCGCTGGTCCTTCGGGGCCTCGCCGCCGAAGGTGAAACGTTTGCCGATGTTCTGGAAGACCTTGCCGATGCTTGCGCCGAGACTGCCGGCGAAAATCGTCGGCTCGGTGGACGCGTCGTAGACGAATTCGCCGGGTTCGGCGCAGATCTCGGCGACCTTGCCCTGCTCGACGATGATCATGCACTGGCCGTCCGCCACCGCGATGACGGAGCCTGTCGAAATGATGTTGTCGCTGCCGTGTTTATTTGAGGAGCGGTCGGAAACCCGCTTCTGGCCTTTGACGACGATGGTGTTGACGTCGAGCGCGTCGCAGTAGAAGTACTCCTTCCACTGGTCCGCGAGGACTCCGCCGGCCGCGCCGGCAATCGCTTTGATAAGACCCATAATCTTTGCATCCTTTCTGCTTCAGGCTTCGCCGCCGATCGGCGGCAGATCATGTTTTGCCGGGCAGCCCCGGTATCTGGCTTGATTGTACCACACCAACCGCGGTACGTCACGCATTTTTGCAGTCAAACGGCACAAGTCCGGCCGCTGTGCTGCCGCCCGACCGTCAACAGCGGAATGCCCGCCGCGTGCAGCAGCTCCGGCGGCACATGGCAGCAGACGACACCCAGCGCCTTTTTTCCCCGGCGCGCCACGCCCTGATCGTTTCGTCAGAGATGCCTGGCTCGAATAACTTTTGATAATCCATTGTGTTCTCCCTCTCAAAACAGTATTTCGTCGGAGCCGGGATATGGATCTCTCCTTGTATCAAAACGTACAGCTTTTTACACGGTGGAGCGTTTGTTTAGAAAGGCTCCATTATTTTTGTTAACAGGAGGAATACAATTTGTCAAGCACAAACAAAACCAGTGCGCTCGGACTCAGCCAGTGGGTTCTGTCCGACCCGTTCCGCATGGAGGACTTTAACGCGGACAACGAAAAAATCGACGCGGCGGTGGCGGGTGTCGACCAGAAAATTAACAACGGATTGGCAGGCGCGGCGCAAAATCTCAGCGCCGGGCTCGCAAAGAAAGCGGAGATCGTTCTGCTGCGCGACCTCTCGCTCAACGGCAGCAGCACACAGGAGTTCGACATCTCCGTATCCGACATCGCCTTTGGCGACTACCTGCTGGTCGTGCTCGACTTCGGTTCTATCGAATCCTGCGCAATGCGGCTCAACTCCAGCACAAGCGCGTCCTACAACTCTATGAATGGAGGCAACACGCAAAATGCGCTTATGTTGGTGGACAGCGGAACGAGGGTTTTTCTCTGCCCCTGCAAAAACGGCAGCATGGGTCTCAAAGCATTTGCCCTCAACAGTATGACCTTTTCCGCGGGGCAGACTTCGCTCGCGGCTTCGTCCGTCACGGCAATCAATCTCGTGGCCAGCGCAAACTGGCCCTT
>JAKOSQ010000347.1 GCA_029777215.1 Bacillota bacterium | reverse complement strand
GAGCTGGCGCAGGTCCTCAATGGAGTAGATGTCGTGGTGCGGGGCGGGGGAGATGGCGTCAGTGCCCTTGGGGATCATGCGTGTGTGGGAGACCTCGTCCCCGATTTTGTAGCCGGGCAGGTGACCGCCGATGCCGGGCTTCGCGCCCTGGCCCATTTTGATCTCGATCGCCGCGCCCGCCTCCAGATAGTCCTTGTAGACGCCGAAGCGGCCGGACGCGACCTGTACGATGGTGTTGGGGCCGTATTCGTAAAAGTCGCGGTGCAACCCGCCCTCGCCGGTGTTGTAATAGGTGCCGAGCTCGGTCGCGGCGAGGGCCAGCGACTTGTGCGCGTTGTAGCTGATGGAGCCGAAGGACATGGCCGAGAACATGATCGGCATGGAGAGCTCCAATTGCGGGGACTGCTTCGTGTTGATCGTTCCGTCGGGGTTGCGCGTGATGTTGGGGTTCTTCTTGCCGAGGAAAACCTTCGTCTCCATCGGCTCGCGCAGCGGGTCGATGGAAGGGTTCGTGACCTGCGAGGCGTTGATGAGAATTTTGTCCCAGTAGACGGGCAGCGGCTCGGGGTTGCCCATCGAGGAGAGCAGCAGACCGCCGCTCTCCGCCTGACGGTAGACCTCCTTGATGATCTGCGGCCGCCAGTTGGCGTTTGTGCGGAAGTCGCGCTCGGACTTGCGGATGGTCAGCGCGCGCGTCGGGCACAGGGTCTCGCAACGCATGCAGTCGACGCACTGGTCGTCGTCCGAAAACATTTTGTCGAGCTCCGGGTCGTAATAGTGCACTTCGTTCGCGCACTGGCGCTCACAGACGCGGCAGCGGATGCAGCGCTCGGGGTCGCGGAGCACTTCATATTCGGGCAGTAAATTCGATACCGGCATTAGAGCACACCTTCTTCCAGTCTTACGATCACGGGTTCGCCGCCGGACGGCGCCCAGATGCGGTCGGGGTTTGGCTCCATCATGCGGATGGCACACTCCTCGCTCGCGAAATAGACCATGTCGTCCTTTTCGGCGGCGACCATGGAGCGGAGCTTGAGGCGGTCGTTGAGGGCCATGAGCCCGCCCTCGAAGCCGAGCAGGATCGAAAACGGGCCGGTGACCAAAAGCGAGCCGTAGTTGTTTCTGAGATAGGTCGCGCGCTCGGCGTCCGCCGGGGACATGTTTTCGATGGTGGACCAGAACGGGGCGGCGACAACGCCGGCGGCCTCCTCGAGCGTCATGCCCTGCCGGCGCAGGAGGTAGTCAAAGATGTAGGCGATGACCTCCGTGTCGGTCTGCAGGGTGCAGGTGTAGCCGAACATTTCGATGAAGCGGCGGTTCGCGTCATAGGACGAAATTTCGCCGTTGTGGACGACGGAATAATCCAAAAGTGAAAACGGGTGCGCGCCGCCCCACCAGCCGGGCGTGTTCGTGGGGTAGCGGCCGTGCGCCGTCCAGGAGTAGCCCTCGTACTCGTCGAGCCGGTAAAATTCCCCGACGTCCTCCGGGTAACCGACGGCCTTGAACACGCCCATGTTCTTCCCACTCGAAAAGACGTAGCAGCCGTCGATGGCGCGGTTGATTTTCATGACGGCGCGGGCGGTGAATTCCTTTTCGTCGAGCTGACTGTCCGTGAGCTTGTTGCGGTTCGGCGTCACAAAATAGCGCCAGATGAGCGGCTCGTTCGTGATCTTCGCCGTTTTCCGTATCGGGATACGGGAGAGGTTCACGACCTCGAATACCTCGTCGAGATAGCGCTCGCAGGTCTCGCGGCAGCGCATGTTGTCATAAAAGATGTGCAGCGCGTAGAGGTCCTTGTACTGCGGATAGATGCCGTAGCCCGCGAAGCCGCCGCCGAGGCCGTTCGAGCGCTCATGCATGACCGACATCGAATTCACGATGGTGTCGCCGCAGATCATTCTTCCTTTTTTTGAAATTAGTCCCGAGATCGCGCAGCCCGAGGGAATCCGGACCTCGCCTTCCTTTTGCAGCATAGTCTCACATCCAAATTTTAAGATTTCAAAAATGGGGATAAAAAAAGACAAGGGCGCCCGTCGGATAGCCACTTATCTGACGAACGCCTTTGTTCTTGTGCTTCACTATAATACAGTCCTAAAGTTCTGTCAATGCTTTTTTGCAAGTTGCAACAAAAAATCCTTCATTTTTGTAAAATATGCTTGACAGCAGCGGGGGCACGGTGCTAAAGTATCACCATAAAGTCGAACGGCAAAGACGCCGCAGAGAGTTTCTGCAGGTGTTTTGCCGCTTTTTTTGTATTCTCCCGCTTTTTCAGCCCTGCCGCTATTATATAATATGATTACGAACACCACAAGAATACGAGATAAGGAGATAGTGTTATGAGCACAGTTACGGAGATTTTTGGCTCTAACGTATTTAACGACGCCGCGATGCGCGAGCGTCTGCCGAAGGATACCTATAAGGCCCTTCAGAAGACGATCAAGGACGGCCAGAAGCTCGACCTTCAG
>JAKOSQ010000346.1 GCA_029777215.1 Bacillota bacterium | reverse complement strand
GCGTCCGCCGAGACCGCCGCCGTGAGCCACGCCATCAAAAGCGGCGTCACGAAGCTTTTTCTGCAGCGGCATTGGCTTCTCGGGCGGCATGTTCCTCATCCCCATGATGAACGGCGACGTCATCGACTATGACGAGCACGTCTCCGGTCTGCGGCGCGAAGGCATGTACGCGGGCGTCAACAGCTTCATCACGAAGCCCGCCATCAGCATTGCCAACGCGATTTTCCCCGTCATGCTGCTCTGGTTCGGCTATGACAAAAACATCGCGCTCAACGCCCAGACGGCGACGGCGAAGTTCGGCATCCGCTTTTCGTGGCTGTTCTGGTCTGTCGTTCTGCTGACGCTTTGCGTCATCTTCATCAAGAAGCTCTATCCGCTCGACGGCGCGGACTGGGACAAGACCAAAAACGAGCTCGCCGTCAAACACGAGGAAAAGCAGAAAGCCTACGAGGCCGAGGTGCTCAAAAAACAGCAGGCCGAAAAATAAAAGCGCTGCCGGCGGACGCAGTGCGTCCGCCGGCAAAGCCACATTTCAAAGCAAAAGAGGCAATATCATGAGCACATTCACGATTCAGACCCCCTGCGGGGCCGTGACCGGCGAGGAGACGGACGGCGCCCGCTTTTACCGGGCCATCCCCTACGCCGAGGCCGAACGCTTCGAAGGCCCCGTCATGACGGAACACTGGGACTCGACGCTCGATGCCACGCAGATCGAGAGCGACTGCTGGCAGCTTTGCAGCTACCACGACGGCCCGCAGGAGCCGGGCGATTTCTACTATTACGAATTTCTCACAAAGCGCGACTATCATTACGCCGAAAGTCCGCTGCAGCTCAACATCATCGCGCCGGCGGACGCCAGGAGGCTGCCCGTTCTCGCTTTCATCCACGGCGGCGGCTTCGAGGTCGGCAAGATCAACGAGCTGCCCTACGGCACCAGCACCGAGTACGCAAAACGCGGCGTCGTCCTCGTCTCCATCGGCTACCGGCTGAACATTTTCGGCCTGTATAACGGGCGAAACTACTGTCTCGAGGACCAGCTGTGCGCGGTTAAATGGCTGCGGAAAAACATTGCGGCCTACGGCGGCGACCCCGACAGGATCACCCTCATGGGCCAGTCCGCCGGGGCCATGAGCATCACGGACCTGTGTCTCACGGACGCGCTGAAAGGCGACATCGTCGGCGCGGTGCTGATGTCCGGCGGCGGGCTCATCCCGCGCCTCACCGGGCCGCGCAGGGCGGCGCAGACCGCGAAGTTCTGGCAGCGCGTCCGCGACAGGGCCGGCGCGAAGACCGAAGCCGACATGAAAACGCTGCCCGCCGAAGATCTCTGGGAGGCGTGGTTTTACGTCTCGCGCCACGGCGCGAGCGTCCATAACCAGCAGACCGGCATCGACGACACGATCGTCCCGGACGTCCCGCAAAAGCTCCGCAAGAAGGACACTTCGCTCGACGTGCCGATGCTGCTCGGCGTCGCCTCACAGGACTTTCTGCCGCCGGTGGTCTACGGCATGGCACTGCGGCTTGGGCTGCAAAACGCGCGCATGGGCCGAAAGCCCGTTTACGGCTATTTCTTCGACAGGCCCCTGCCCGGCAACCGCTTCAGGGCCTTTCACGGCAGCGATCTCTGGTACATGTTCGGCAACATGGACAAGTCGTGGCGGCCCTTCACGGCGGAGGACGAGGCACTCTCGCAGAAAATGATCGACTGCGTGGCGAACTTCGTCAGGACCGGCGACCCGAATGGCCCCGGTCTCCCCGACTGGCCCGCGCTCTCGCGAAAGCAAACGGGCTTCCGCCTGTTCGACGGGCACTCAGACGGCCTCATTTCCCCTGCGCGCTGCCGCGCGAAGCTCTGGAAAACAGTCTTCTTCGACAAGGGGCCAATGTAAAACACGAAATAAATGCGGCAGCGCCGCACACCTTTTGAGGATGTGCGGCGCTGTTTTTATTGTTGCTTACTTGCGGGGATTTTTGATCGCGGCCTGCGCGGCGGCAAGTCTGGCGATCGGAACGCGGTAGGGAGAGCAGGAGACGTAGTCGAGGCCGGCCTTGTGGAAGAACTCCACGGAGGACGGGTCGCCGCCGTGCTCGCCGCAGACGCCCATCTTGATGTCCGGGCGGGTCTTTCGTCCGAGATCGACCGCGAATTCAACGAGGCGGCCGGTGCCGAGGATGTCGAAGCGCTCAAACGGATCGGACTCATAGATTTTCTTGTCGAGGTAGGTCGGCAGGAATTTGCCGGCGTCGTCGCGGGACAGGCCGTAGCTCATCTGGGTGAGGTCGTTCGTGCCGAAGGAGAAGAACTCGGCCTCCTCGGCAATACGGTCCGCGGAGACGGCTGCGCGCGGCAGCTCGATCATCGTGCCGACCTTGTACTTGAGCTTGACGCCGCTGTCGGTGATGATGCCGTCAGCGATGTTGGTGATAAGCTTTTTGAGGTAGCGGATCTCGCCGCCGGAGCTCACGAGCGGGACCATGATCTCGGGTACGACGTCCTGACCTGTGGCCTTGACGACGTTAAGCGCGGCCTCAATGATGGCCTGCGTCTGCATCTCAGCGATCTCAGGATAGAGGATCGGCAGACGGCAGCCGCGCAGACCCATCATGGGGTTGACCTCGTGCAGACGCTGCACGGTGGCCTTGAGCTCTTCCGCGGGCAGGTTCATTTCCTCGGCCAGCGCCTCGATGTCTTCGTCGGCGGTCGGCAGGAACTCATGGAGCGGGGGGTCGAGCAGGCGGACGGTGACGGGCTTGCCGAGCATCTCCTTGAAGAGGCCCTCAAAGTCGCTGCGCTGCATCGGAAGGAGCTTCGCGAGCGCCTTTTTGCGCTGGGCGGTGTTTGTGGCAACGATCATCTCGCGCATCGCGGAGATGCGATCCGGCAGGAAGAACATGTGCTCGGTGCGGCAAAGGCCGATGCCTTCCGCGCCATAGCGGATGGCGGTGGCGGCGTCCTTCGGCGTGTCCGCGTTGGCGCGGACGCCGAGACTGCGGACCTCGTCGGCCCACTTCATGATCGTTGCGAACTCACCGGCGACCTCGGCCTCCACGGTCCGGATGCTGCCGAGGTAGACGTTGCCGGTCACGCCGTCGATGGACATGAGGTCGCCTTCCTTGACGCGGTAGCTGCCGATGGTCATTTCGCGCTTCTTTTCGTCGATATAGAGAGCCGAGCAGCCGGCAACGCAGCAGGTGCCCATGCCGCGCGCGACGACGGCGGCGTGGGAGGTACGGCCACCGTGGGCGGTGAGGATGCCCTGGGAGACCTTCATGCCGGTGATGTCCTCGGGGGAAGTCTCGTTGCGGACGAGCAGAACCGGGGTCTCGGCTGCGTGCTCCTCGGCGTCCGCCGCCGTGAAGTAGACCGCGCCGCAGGCTGCGCCGGGGCTGGCCGGGAGACCGGATGCGACAGGGTTTGCCTTTGCGAGGGCCTTTTCG
>JAKOSQ010000345.1 GCA_029777215.1 Bacillota bacterium | reverse complement strand
CCTCATGGGCGCAAAAATCGAATATCGCATGCGCAACGAGCTCTTCACCCACTACCAGAAGCTCTCCTTCTCGTTTTACGACGACCAGAAGGTCGGCTCGCTCATGTCCCGCGTGACGAACGACCTTTTCGACATCAGCGAAATGCTCCACCACGGCCCGGAGGAGCTGACGATCGCGGCGATCAAGCTGCTCGGCTCGCTCGCCGTGCTGCTCGTTATCGACTGGCCGCTCGCGCTCATCGCCTTTGTCCCGGTGCCGTTCATGATCTGGTTCGCCGTCGTCTACAACCGCAAAATGAAGTCCGCCTTCCGCGCGAACCGCGCCCGCATTGCGGACATCAACGCCACGATGGAGGATTCCCTCTCCGGCATCCGCGTCGTCAAATCCTTCGCCAACGAAAATGTCGAGATCGACAAGTTCCGCGAGGGCAACCGCAATTTTGTCTCGTCGAAGCTCAACAGCTACCACTACATGGCGACCTACAACACGGTCCTCTCCGCGATGACGACCTTCATCACGATCACCGTCGCCTGCGCCGGCACGGCGATGGCGGTGTCGGGGCTGGTCCCGGCAAACGAGCTGCTGGTCTTCCTGCTCTACGTCGGCAACTTCACGGAGCCGATCCGCAAGCTCGTCTTCATCACGGAGACCTTCCAGAACGGCTTTTCGGGCTATGACCGCTTCCAGGAGATGCTCTCCATTGCCCCCGAGATCGCGGACGCGCCCGACGCGAAGCCCCTCAAAAACGTGCGCGGCGAGATCGAATTCCGGGACGTCTCCTTCCGCTATGACACCGGCGAGCCGGTCTTGGAGCACCTGGACCTCAAGGTCCCGGCGGGCGACTACGTCGCGCTGGTCGGGCCCTCCGGCGTCGGGAAGACGACGCTCTGCAGCCTCATCCCCCGCTTTTACGACGTCACGAGCGGCGCGGTCCTCCTCGACGGACAGGACGTCCGCGCTCTCGCGCAGAAGTCTTTGCGTGAGAATGTCGGGCTCGTGCAGCAGGACGTCTACCTCTTCGCCGACACCGTCATGAACAACATTCGCTACGGGAAGCCGGACGCGACGGACGCCGAGGTCCTCGCGGCGGCGAAGCGCGCGGACGCGCACGAATTCATCTCCGCCCTGCCGGACGGCTACGACACCGACATCGGCCAGCGGGGCTTAAAGCTCTCCGGCGGGCAGAAGCAGCGGCTGTCCATCGCGCGGGTCTTCCTCAAAAACCCGCCGGTGCTGATTTTTGACGAGGCCACGAGCGCCCTCGACAACGAGAGTGAACGCGTCGTGCAGGACTCGCTCGAGGGCCTTGCCAAAAACCGCACGACCTTCGTCATCGCGCACCGACTCTCGACCATCCAGAACGCCGGCCGCATCCTCGTGCTGACGGCGGAGGGCATCGCCGAGGAGGGCACGCACGCGCAGCTCATGGAAAAGGGCGGCGTCTACGCCTCCCTCTATCGCGCCGCGGCACTGTAAGCCCCGCGGTCTATTTTGACAGACAGGAACCCGGCAGCCCCCGCGGGGGCTGCCGGGTTCCTGCGTTTTTTGGTTGGTTGGAGTTGAGTATATGTGGAGGACAAAGCAGTCCCGCGCCGCCGGAGCGGAAAGATGACCGGTCCTTCCGTGATCATGCGAAGCTTCTCCAACGCGTCCGCTCTCTGCGCTTTAGCGAGGGGATTGGGACGCGTCCGGGCTTCCGCCGACCGCACGGGCTTTTCTTTTGTATTGACTATAGTACCGATTTTCCGATCTGCATACGGGCAATTGCGCCTCCCTGCCAAAAAAGCGGACGCGGGAGGACGTTCGCCTAATTCGGAAGCTCCGTTTTCTGCTCGGTGCAGCTGCGGCGCAGAACGTCGTAGATGCT
>JAKOSQ010000344.1 GCA_029777215.1 Bacillota bacterium | reverse complement strand
GGGGGTAATAAGTGCAACGGGGCTGAGCATTTTGAAGTCCTCCGGCGCCTCGCTTTTCAGATGTCGCGTGACAAGGATGCTCTGCGCCGAGAGCGGCCCGATGTTGTCGGGCGTGATGTCGCGGTTGCCGAGGCCGACGACGAGAGTGCAGGCGTCCCCGTCCCGGCGCGGCAGCGTCTCGCGCAGCAGGCCCGCCAGCGTCTCGACGGCGGCGCCGAAGCTCGTGCTCTCGCGGCGCAGCAGGGCGGATATATTTAATGTATCATACCGTCCCGCCGGCTTGCCGATTTTCTGCGTGCCCTTTGCCGAAACGTCGACCCGCTCGCAGCGAAAGCCGCCGCGCTCATATGCCGAAAAGGAAACGCCCTCAATGTCTCCCAGGCCCTCCGCGTCGCGCGCCTCCGCCGCGAGGTCTGTACGCTGTTCATAAATACCCATTTTGCCCGCCTCCGACTATATTTTGTGTTATTTTTCCCGCCGCACCGCGAGATACGCAAGGTCGGAAAAGGAAGAAAAAATTGAATTTTATGCTTGCAATTGGGGCGGAAGCGTGGTAGAATGTAATTCCGCGGAACGTTTTAGTGACGCAACTATTATAGGAGGAGGTGGCAACTACAAATGCCCAATATCAAATCTGCAGCCAAGCGCGATGCCCTGAGTAAGGAGCGCAACGCCAAGAACAGAGCGGCGAAGTCGACGCTCAGAACCAACCTCAAGAAGTTTGACGCGGCAGTCACCGGGGGCGATCAGGAAAAAGCCGTCAGTGCCTATAAGGTCGCCGTCAAGTCTCTTGACCACGCAGCAGCAAAGAACCTGATCCACAAGAACAACGCTGCGAACAAGAAGTCTCAGCTGACTGTCAAGCTCAACGCTCTGCAGTAAGCGGACATAAAAGCGCACCGTAAAATGTGCAGTCAAGCCCCGGGAGTTTCTCCCGGGGCTTTTTCTGTTTTCTCCAAAAAAGCCAATCCAACAAAGCATAGAGAGCTTCAGACTATTTGTCGCGCAAAACAAATTAAAAGATTGTAATTTTCTCTTTAATGCGATATAATTATGAAGAATATATGAAGAAACCCTTGTGTTCGTCCAAATTTTAACAAAGCCGTCCCGCCGGCAGCAGGCGTCGGAGACAAGCGCGAGGCAGGAGATCAGTGCCATGAAGAAAGAAAAATACAGAATCGGCGACATACTCGTCATGCAGGGTTTCCTTTCGCGGCAGCAGCTTGAATCCGCGCTCACGGCGCAGCACAAGACGAAGCAGCGTCTGGGCGACTACCTCGTCGACGCGGGCATCGTCTCGGACAAGGACATCCAGCAGGCGCTGCACGTTCAGCTCGGCGTCGAGACGATCGACCTGCACGGCGTCAATCTGCCGGACGACATTTTGAACCTCGTCCCGGTCAACGTCCTGCGCAAGCACAGCGTTCTGCCGGTCGACTATCTCGACCCTGCGCACACCACGCTGATCCTCGCAATGGCGGACCCGCTGGACATGGTTTCAATGGATGATATTTCCATTATTACTGGCTGTTTGGTCGAGCCACGCGTGTCGACGGCGCGGGAAATCAACGCCGTGCTCGACCGCTACTTCGGCAGCGGCGAGGCGATGTCGGCAGCCGCAAAATATGCTAAAGAAAAGAACAGGGAACAGGAGGAAGCGGCCGCGGCCGCGGCTGAATCGGAGGACGTCTCCTCCGCTCCGATTGTCCAGATCGTCCGCTCCATCATCGAGCAGGCCGTCCGCTCCCGCGCCTCCGATATCCACATCGAAGCGCTGGAAAAGCAGGTCCGCGTGCGTTACCGCATCGACGGCGTGCTCATCAACAAAATGGTCTATGACATCAATCTTCTGCCGGCGATTGCCGCCCGCGTGAAGATCCTCGGCGGCATGGACATCGCCGAAAAGCGCAAGCCGCAGGACGGTCGCATCACCATGGTCGTCGACCGCACGGAATATGACATCCGCGTTTCGTCTCTGCCGTCGTACTTCGGCGAAAAGATCGTCATGCGACTGGCGGACAAAATGGCGCTGACAAAATCGAAATCCGAGCTTGGCATGCGGCCGGAGGAGCTAAAGCACTTTGACCACATCATCTCGAACCCGAACGGCATTTTCCTCGTCACCGGCCCGACCGGCTCGGGCAAATCCACCACGCTCTACACCGCGCTCTCGGAGCTCAACTCCGAGGCCGTCAACATCATCACCGTCGAGGACCCGGTCGAAGCGTCGATCGGGGGCATCAACCAGGTGCAGGTCAACCCCAAGGCGGACCTCACCTTCGCAACCGCTCTGCGCTCCATTCTGCGCCAGGACCCGGACATCATCATGATAGGCGAGATCCGCGACGCCGAGACCGCCGAGATCGCGGTCCAGGCGTCGATCACGGGCCACCTCGTCGTCTCGACGCTCCACACGAACAGCGCCGCCGCCTCGATCACGCGCCTGACGGACATGGGCATCGAGAGCTATCTGCTCGCGGACTCCCTCGTCGGCGTGATCGCGCAGCGCCTTGTGCGCCGCCTGTGCCCGAAGTGCAAGCAGGCCCGCGAGGCCACGGAAAACGAAAAGCGCATCCTCGACCGACCGAAAGACGAGTGCGTCACAATCTACGACCCCGTCGGCTGCGCCTACTGCGGCAACACCGGCTACTACCGCCGCACCGGCGTTTACGAGATCATGGAGGTCACGCCGGCGCTCAAGCGCCTCATCTCCAAGCAGGCGTCCTCGGCGGAAATTCAGTCGCTGGCGATCAAAGAGGGTATGCACACGCTCCACACCGCTGCCGCGCTCTATGTGCTCGACGGGACGACGTCCATCGCGGAAATGCTGCGCATTACCTTTGACTTTGAAGAATAAAAGAGGGGACTCGTTTTGGAGACTTTACAAGAACTGATTGCCTTTGCGATCGATAAGGGCGCCTCAGACCTCCACCTCAGCGCCGGCGCGCCGCCCTGCATCCGCGTCAACGGTGACATTCTCCGCGTCGGGGACGAGCTCTGCACGCCGAACGGCATCCGCGCGATCTGCGTGGACATTCTTGACGACGTCCACAGCAACCAGCTCACGAACGATGGGGAGACGGACTTTGCCTACTCCATCCCGGCGCTGGGCCGCTTCCGCGTCAACATTTTCCGCCAGCGCGGTTCGCTCGCGCTCGCGCTGCGTATTTTGAACCTCACCATCCCGAAGCCGCAGGATCTCGGTCTGCCGGACGCGGTAGTCGAGATGACCGACAAGCGCCGCGGCCTTATCCTCGTGACGGGCGCGACCGGCTCCGGCAAATCGACGACCCTCGCCTCGCTGATTGACGTCATCAACCACCGCCACCCCTACCACATTATCACGCTGGAGGACCCGATCGAATATCTCCACCGCCACGGCACGTCGATCGTGAACCAGCGCGAGATCGGCTCGGACTCCATGTCTTACGCCCACGCGCTGCGCGCGGCGCTGCGACAGGACCCAGACGTCATCCTCGTCGGTGAGATGCGCGACCTTGAGACTATCCAGATCGCGGTCACAGCGGCGGAGACGGGCCACCTTGTGTTCTCCACGCTCCACACCGTCGGCGCGGCGAACACGGTCGACCGCATCATCGACGTCTTCCCGCCCTATCAGCAGCAGCAGATCCGCACCCAGCTCGCGGACGTGCTGCAGTGCGTCGTTTCCCAGCAGCTCATTCCGAAGATGTCTGGTAAGGGCCGCGTCGCGGCGATGGAGGTCATGATCTCCAACAACGCCATCCGCAACCACATCCGCGAATCGAAGACCTTTCAGATCCCGACCGTCATGCAAACCAACGGCAAGTTCGGCATGAAGACCATGGACGACGCCCTGTTCGAGCTCTACCAGCGCGGCGAGATCAGCCAGGAAAACGCCCTGTTTTATGCGCAGGACCGAACGGTCCTCTCCAAGCGCATGGTCTAATCGCCTCCCGTTTCTCAAACCTTTTTAGTCGCTTCACATCGCTTTTATTACAAAACAGTTACAGTTTCGTTGCATCGCGCACAATTTTCTTGACAGAGTCGAAAAATGTTGAATAATGTAATTACAATGGTAGAAATAATCCCAAATTGTCGCCGCAGGAGAGTGATACCCGATGCCTACTTTTTCTTATCAGGTCGTCAGTCAGCAGGGAAAACAAAACAAGGGCAATATCGACGCGGACACGCGACAGGCCGCGATGGACGCGCTGCGCGGCAGCGGCTTCACGATCATCTCGGTCGACGAGGTCGGCGCCCTCAACAAGGACGTCCAGCTCAAGATCTTTGAAAAAAAGCCCACCCCCCGCGACCTCGCGGTCTTCTGCCGCCAGTTCGTCGCGATTTTGGACGCCGGCGTTCCCGCCGTGCAGGCCCTCGAAATGCTCGCCGAGCAGACCGAAAACAAGATGCTCGCCTCCGCGCTGGCCGACTGCAAAACGACCATTGGACAGGGCGAGACCCTTGCGGACGCGATGCGCGAACACGAAAAGGTCTTCCCCGATATGCTCGTGACCCTGGTCGCCGCCGGCGAAGCCTCCGGCACGATCACGACCTCTTTCTCCCGCATGGCGGACCAGTTTGAAAAGACCGCCGCCCTGCAGGAGACGATCAAAAAAGCGACGATTTACCCGACCTTCCTCGTATGCCTCATGGTCGGCATGATCACCGTCATGCTCACCTTCGTCGTCCCACGCTTCATGGGCATGTTCGACAGTCTGGGAGGAAAGCTCCCCGCACTCACGAAGTTTACCCTCGGCCTTGCGCTCT
>JAKOSQ010000343.1 GCA_029777215.1 Bacillota bacterium | reverse complement strand
TGAAAGCTCCTCGCGCAGTTCCGCTTCTGTCTCGATGAGCTTCATATCGCGGTCCTCTTTTCCTCGCCGTCCGCGCGCAGGCTTTCAAGGACGGTCGCGTCCATCGCAAAGGTGTTTTCGCGCGCCGGGAAGCGGTGCGCGCGCACATCGCCGCCGTACTGTGCGACGGCTTGCACGATGGTGTCCTTGAGGTTCGCGTAACGGCGGACGAATTTCGGCGTGAAATCAGAGTACATCCCGAGGATGTCATTGACGACGAGGATCTGCCCGTCGCACCAGCGGCCCGCGCCGATGCCGATGGTCGGGACATGCACGCTCTCGGTGATGAGCTTTGCGAGCTCCTCCGGTACCGCTTCGAGTACGATGGCGAACACGCCTGCCTCCTCGAGCGCGCGGGCGTCCTCGATCAGCGCGCGGGCACGGTCCTCCTCCTTGCCCTGCACCTTGAAGCCGCCAAAGATGTTGACGGACTGTGGCGTGAGCCCGATGTGTCCCATAACGGGGATCTGCGCGCGGACGATTGCGCGGACAACGTCCGCCATCGCCTTGCCGCCCTCGAGCTTAACGGCGTCCGCGCCGCCCTCCTGTACGAACCGGCCCGCGTTGCGAACGGCCTCCTCCGTCGTGACCTGATAAGACAAAAACGGCATATCCCCGACGAGCAGCGCGCGCTTCACGCCGCGCGAGACGCAGCAGCAGTGATAGATCATCTCGTCCATCGTGACCGGCAGGGTCGACTCGTTGCCCTGTACAACCATGCCCAGAGAGTCTCCGACGAGGATCGCGTCAACGCCCGATTCGTCGATGATGCGCGCCATCGAGTAGTCGTAGGCCGTGAGCATCGCGATCTTCTGCTTTTGCTGCTTTGCCGTCTGGAACGATTTCACCGTAAATTTACTGTCCATAATATCCACCTCTCAGTCTGTATTTTAACTCTGCCGCCACATTGCGGCCAAGTTTTTTTCCTTCGATCATCTCCACTGTCGCAAAGCCCATCGCGCGGTAAAGCTTTGCCCGCTCCGGCAGCGCGCTGTCGAGCGCGCGGAGATGCACGTCCACCGTTTCAACGTCTCCGCGCGCGATCGGCCCGGTCAGCGCCTCGGCGGGCCCCTTTTGCCGGACGTTTTGCAGCGTGCCTTCGATAAGCGGCAGAGCCGCGTCAAAAAGCGTCTCCCCGTCCATTCCCGCCGCGCGCAGAAGCGTAAAGCCGCTATCAAGCAGGGTCACGAGATAGTTTGAAAGCACACATGCGCCCGCGTGATAGAGCGGTTTGTTCGCCGTGTCGATCTCGTCGAAGCGCGCGCCGCAAGCGGTCATGATTTCGCGCATCGCCGCGAGTGCACGCGCGGTGCCCTCAATGGTGAAGTAGCTGTTCTCGAGCATTTCAGCGCTCGCCGCCGGCTCGCCGAAGCTCTGCAGCGGGTGCAGGCTCCCGACCGCACAGCCGAGACTGGCAAGTTCCGCGAGCTCCGTCGATGGCAGTGCGCCGCTCGTATGTATCCAGACCGTATCCGCGCTCAGTCCGCCTTGCCGCAGATGCGCCGCCGCCTCAGCGTCCACGGCGGAGATCGCGGCGTCCGGCGTCGTCACAAAGAGGACGTCACAGTTTTCGGCGAGGAGCGGCAGCGTCGAAAAGACCGCGCTCTCTGTCAGCATGGAGGCGCGCCGCGCCGAAGCTTCCGAGCGGCTGCGGTAGCCCGCGATCACGAGGCCGT
>JAKOSQ010000342.1 GCA_029777215.1 Bacillota bacterium | reverse complement strand
CCCGTCGCGGTGCTGCCGCGCGTCATTACGGACGCGCAGGAGCCCGAGATCGCGGACATGCTCGAGCGCGCCAAGGCGATGGGCGTCGAGGAGGTCCTCGTCGGAAATCTCGGCCACATCCGTCTCGCCCGTCTGGCGGGCATGCAGGTTCGCGGAGACTTTGGACTCAACGCCTACAACTCCGACACGCTCGAAATGCTTCGGTTGGCGGGTTTTCTCTCCGCCACGGCCTCGTTTGAGCTGCGGCTGAGCCAGATACGCGACCTCAAAAAGCCGCTGCCGCTCGAGCTGCTGGTCTACGGCCGCCTGCCGCTGATGATCTCCGACCAGTGCATCATCAAAAACAGCGCCGGCCAGTGCAACTGCCAGAACAACGTCCTGCTCTCGGACCGCGAGGGCCAGCAGTTCCCCGTGATGCGGGCCTTCGGCTGCCGCAATGCCATTTACAACTCGCAGAAGCTCTGCCTTTCGGACAAGGCGGACGATCTCGCCCGCTGCGGACTCTGGGCAAAGCGCTTGCTCTTCACAAACGAGGGTCCGGCCGAGTGCGTCCGCGTGGCGGAGGCCTATGTCGGCAAATCGGACTATATCCCCAACGGCATGACCCGCGGCCTCTACTACCGCGGCGTCGACTGAACTCAAAGAAAGAAAACGGCGTTTTGAACAAACGCCCGGGTGTACGGCTATGGATATCGTACTTGCGTCCGCGTCGCCGAGACGGCGCGAACTTTTGGAGATGTTGGGCGTCAAAGAACTGCGGGTCATCCCCGCCGTCGGCGAGGAGGTCATCACAGACGGGATGCTTCCGTCCGCCGCCGTGTGTTCCCTCTCGCTCGCGAAGGCCGAGGAGGTCTCGAAACTCTGCAAAAAAGACGACGTCGTCATCGGCGCGGACACCATCGTCTCGCTCGACGGCGAAATTCTCGGCAAACCGACGGACGAAAACGACGCCTTCCGCATGCTGACCGCTCTCTCCGGGCGGACGCACAACGTCTTCACCGGCGTCACTGTCATCAAGGGGACGACCGTCATCACCGAATACGAGCGCACGCTCGTGCGCTTCCGCGAGCTCTCCGAGCGGGAAATTCACGCCTATATTGCCACCGGTGAGCCGCTGGACAAGGCTGGCTCCTACGGCGCGCAGGGCGTCGGCGCTCTGTTTACGGAGAGCATTGAGGGCGACTTTTTCGCCGTCATGGGCCTGCCGCTGTGCCGGCTCTCCAAAATGCTTGAAAGAGTGGGCGTGAGACTGCTGTGAAACAATTTAAAGACTACACAGGAAAATACGGTCTGAAGCTCGCGGCGCTGGTGCTCGTTGTTGCCCTGCTCTCGGGCTTCACGGCCCGCGGTTCCCAGAGCGGGATCGGCGCGTTTGAAAACGGCTCGGTCGCGTTGGCGCTGCCTGCGGCACAGGCCTCAACCGGCGTTGTCGGCTGGCTCGAGAGCATTTACGGCTACATGTTCCGCTATGACGCGCTCAAGGCCGAAAACGAAAAGCTCAAGACCGAGCTCGCGAAGGCCAGGTCCGACACCCGCAAGCTCCAGTCGGTCGAGCAGGAGAACTCCAATCTCCGCAGCCTTCTCGAGCTGCGCGAAAAACACAGCGACTTCACGCTGGAAGCGGCCTATGTGGTCGACCGGCCCGCCTCGAACTGGTCGCGGAGCTTCACGCTCACCAAGGGCAGCGAGAGCGGCATCAAGGTTGGCAACTGCGTTGTGGACAGTGGCTATGATCTCGTTGGTCAGGTCTCCGAGGTCGGGGACGGCTGGTGCACGGTCCGCTCGGTCGTCGACGCGGACATGCGTGCAGGTGCACTCGTGGGCGAGGGCGGCAGCGCCGCCATGATCGTCGGCGAATTCTCCCTCATGCAGAAGGGACAGGTCAAGCTCTCCTACCTCGCGGACAAAACAAAGCTCGTCGAGGGTGAGACGATCATCACCTCCGGCAAAGGCGGCGCTTTCCCGCGCGGTCTGACGATCGGCACGGTCGCTTCCGTTTCGACCGAGGCCGGCGGACAGGCTGAGTATGCCGCCGTGAACCCGGCGGCAGACCTCGCGGGCCTCACCGAGGTCTTCGTTGTCAAAAACTTCAAAGTCGTCGAATAGACCCGCGGGACGGACGAGTCCGGAAAGGAGGCGCGCATGCTGCTCGATTTCATAAACATCGAAAAGGTCCGCAGAGCTATTGTCTGGTTCGGCGTGCTGCTGCTCGTACTCCTGCTGCAAAACGGCATCCTCGGCCCGATTACCGTGTTCGGAACGCACTTTTTCATCGCCCCGGTCGCGCTGTGCGCGATGGCCTGCTGTGAGGGCGGCGTTTGGGGCGCCGTGTTCGGCCTGTTTCTCGGCCTTTTCTGCGACATGTACGGCAACGGCCCCGCCGTTTTGCTCACGGTCGTTTTCCCGATACTCGGCTTTCTCAGCGGCGCGGCTTCGGCCTATCTCGTCAACCGCCGCTTTTTCGCATTTTTCTTTCTCACCCTCGCCGTCTGCTTCGTGACGGCGCTGTGCCAGCTCTTCCGCTTCGCCGTTTTCGGCGGCTCGCCGGTCCTCCCGCTGCTTTTGACGGCCCTGCTGCAGACGGCGCTGGTCCTGCCCTTCACCTGGCTTTTTTACAGACCCTTCCGCAGAATTTCGGCTCTCGAGCTTGGGAGCTGAGTCCGCGTGTCCGGCGCTGCCGCCGAAAGGATAAAGCATGGATAAGATCATCAAGCCCGCGCGGCTTTACATCATCATACTCATTATCGCCGTGCTCACGGCGATCTTCGTCGTGACGCTCTACAGCCTGCAGATCGTCGAGGGCGCGGCCTACTACGCCCAGTCGCAGGACAGCATCTCGACGACCGTTTCGGTCCCCGCCGCGCGCGGCGACATTCTCGACCGCTACGGCCGCCCCCTCGTTTCAAACAAGGTTGTAAACGACCTCACGATCGACGCGCAGAGCCTCTTTGAGCAGGCGGACCCGAACGCCGTCATCCTCAAACTCACGAAGGCGGTCACGGACTCCGGCGCGGAGTACACGGATACCCTCCCAATCACAAAGGAGGCCCCCTTCGAGTATGTCGACAACATGACGGACACGCAGCGCACGCTGCTCTCGGCCTACCTCAAGTCCCAGAAGCTGCCGGACTCGACCTCCGCCGTCGAGCTCATGGCATATTTCCGCAAAAAATTTGAGATCGACTCGAACTACTCGTCGGACGACATGCGCACGATCGCGGGCGTCCGCTACGAGATCAAGGTCCGCTACGTAACGCAGACCGCGGACTACATCTTCGCGAGGGACGTGAGCATCGACCTCATCACGAAGCTCATGGAGCAGAACATCCCCGGCTTCAACGTTGTTAACTCCTACGAACGCGAATACGACACGAGCTACGCCGCGCACCTGCTCGGCGGCGTCGGCCTTATGGACGCGGACGAGTACAAGACCTTCAAGGAGAAGGGCTACCTCATGAACGCGGAGGTCGGCAAAAGCGGCGCGGAGAGCGCCTTTGAGCAGTACCTCCACGCCTCGGACGGACAGGCCGTTGTCACCAAGACGCGCGGTGGCACCATTATCAACACGCGCTACACAAAAAGCCCCGAGCCGGGCGATCAGGTCGAGCTGACGATTGACCTCGGCTTGCAGGAAACGGCGGAAAACGCGCTCGCGAGCTTCATCACATCCAACAACGCCACGCGCGAGAGCCAGAACGCCGCCTACAAGGCGATGGGCGACACGAAGGACGTCAAGGACCTCATCACCGGCGGCGCGATCGTCGCTGTGAACGTCAAGACCGGCGAGCCGCTGTGTCTCGCGAGCTATCCGACCTACGATCTTGCCACCTATTCGCAGAACGCCGAGGAGCTCAACAAGGCAAAAAACTCCCCGCTCGTCAACCGCGCCCTCGCGGGTCTCTATGCCCCCGGCTCGACCTTCAAGCCCGTCACCGCAATCGCCTCGCTCGCCGAGGGCATTATCACCCCTGGCGCGACGATTTACGACAAGGGCAAGTTCACAAAGTACGCCAAGTCCGAGTCGGACTACGCCCCGGAGTGCTGGATCTATCCGGGCAGCCACGGCTACGTCAACACCACCAAGGCGATCGAGGTCTCCTGCAACTACTACTTCTACACTGTCGGCGACCAGCTCGGCATCGACAAGCTCTCGGATTACGCCAAGCGCTTCGGCCTCGGCGAGCACACCGGCATCGAGCTCTCGGAGAGTGTCGGCCAGATGGCCTCCCGCGCGGAAAAGGAAGCCAAGGGCGAGAACTGGATGGTCGGCGACACACTGCAGGCCGCCATCGGCCAGTCGGACAGCCTCTTCACCCCGCTGCAGATCGCGAACTATCTCGCGACGGTCGCCAACAACGGCACGCGCTACAAGGCGTCCATGCTCAAGTCCGTCCGCAGCTATGACGGCACGAAGGATGTTTTCGACCGCACCCCGGAGGTCGCGGCGACCGTCTCCGCCGACCAGAGCTATTACGACGCCGTGCACCAGGGCCTCTACAACGTCGCCAACGCGACCGACGGCACGGCCTACAAGGTGTTCGGCAATTACGGCGTCAAGGTCGCCGCAAAGACCGGCACCGCCCAGCTCGGCGAGGGCATCACCAACAATGCCATCTTCATGTGCTACGCCCCCTATGACGACCCGGAGATCGCCATTTCCGTCGTCATCGAAAAGGGCAACGCCGGCAGCTCCATCGCCACGGTGGCCAGGCAGGTGCTCGACTACTACTTCAGCTTCAAAAACAATTCGACCGTCTACGAGAACGAAAACGCCCTTCTGAAATGAGCCGCGGCAAATCTGCCGCCGCCGCGCAGTTTTTATTGCGTTTTCGGAAAAAGGATTGTATAATAGTTCGTATCGGGTAAAATTGTTTTATCAACGCCGCAGAAGTGCTGAAAGGATGAAGACCATGAATATCGCTATTATGGCGCACGACAACAAAAAAGAACTGATGGTCCAGTTCTGCATTGCCTATTGCGGCATTTTTGCGGGCCATTCCATCTGCGCAACCGCGACCACCGGCCGCCTCGTTGCCGAGGCCACCGGACTGCCCATCACACTGTACCTCAGTGCGGCGCAGGGCGGCAGCCAGCAGATCAAGTCCCGCATTGCCTACAACGAGATCGACCTGGTTCTCTATTTCTGGGACTCCTCCTCGACGGACGATGACAAGGAGGTCGTGGCAATCTCCCGCGCCTGCGACCAGCACAACATCCCGTTTGCCTCCAATGTCGCCACCGCCGAAGTCCTCATCCAGGGTCTGTCCCGCGGCGATCTCGGCTGGCGCGACATCGTCAACCCGAAAAAATAAATTCCGCAAACATTGCTTTTCTGAACGCTCTCGTCCCTTTGCGGGAGAGAGCGTTCCTTATTGTATTTGACAAAAAAGGGGAACCCGTACTATGGAAAAAATCAAACCGCGCACGCTCTCTGGCTTCATGGAGCTTCTGCCGGAAAAGCAGGCGAAAATGGAGCGCATGATGGAAATTCTGCGTTCGACCTACGCGCTCTACGGCTTCACGGCACTCGACACCCCGCTCATCGAGGCCTCCGAGATCCTCCTCGCCAAGGGCGGCGGCGAGACCGAAAAACAAATTTACCGCTTTGAAAAGGGCGACACTGACCTCTCGCTGCGCTTTGACCTCACGGTCCCGCTCGCAAAGTACGTCGCGCTCAACTACGGCCAGCTCGCTTTCCCGTTCCGCCGCTACCAGATCGGCAAGGTCTTCCGCGGCGAGCGCGCGCAGCGCGGCCGCTTCCGCGAGTTCTACCAGGCGGACATCGACATCATCGGCGACGGCGAGCTCTCCGTCATGAACGAGGCGGAAATTCCCTCCATCATCTACCGGACCTTCACCCGCCTCGGCCTCACAAGGTTCAAAATCCGCGTCAACAACCGCAAGGTGCTAAACGGCTTTTTTGAAATTCTCGGCCTCTCCGAGCGCGCGACCGACGTCATGCACACCATCGACAAGCTCGACAAGATCGGTGCGGAGAAGTGCCGCGAGTTGCTTTTGGAGGACGGCATCCCCGCCGACAAGGCCGACGAGATCATGGCCTTCATCGGTTTGACCGGCACGAGCGCCGAAAAGCTCGAAGCGCTCAAAAAGTACGCGGGCAAATCCGAGATCTTCGACCTCGGCCTCGCGGAGCTCCAGACTGTCACGGGCTGCCTGCCCGAGTTCGGCGTCCCGGAGGAGAATTTCGAGATCGACCTCACCATCGCGCGCGGACTCGATTACTACACCGGCACCGTCTATGAAACGACGCTGACGGACCACCCGGAGATCGGCTCGGTCTGCTCCGGCGGCCGCTACGACGACCTCGCAGGCTACTATACCGACAAAAAGCTGCCCGGCGCGGGCATCTCCATCGGCCTGACGCGCCTCTTTTACGTTCTCGACGAGCAGGGCATGCT
>JAKOSQ010000341.1 GCA_029777215.1 Bacillota bacterium | reverse complement strand
CTTACCTCCGCAATGAGGGACAGCAGGTGCTTTGTTGTGCGGCCGGTGAGACCCCAGATGACGCGGTTCTCCCAGACGTAGAACGGCACGGCCTCACGGCCCGGAATCCAGCGGTAGTCGCGCGGAATGCCCAGCGCCTCGTAAGGGAAGTCCGCCGGCGGTTCGGGCCGGAAGGTGCAGACATACTCCCGCACGGGAAGCACGAGCAGCTCGTCGAGCGGGACGAGAAAGGTCTCGGCCACCTCGTCCGGGCTCGGCGTCATGGCGTCGATCGCGGCGGGGTCGACGATGCCCGCCACGGGGTGCATCGTCGCGCCGTTGCGCAGGGCGATGAAGTCGAGCTCCCCGAGGACCGTCACGGCCTCCGGCGGGATGCCCAGCTCCTCCTGCGTTTCCCGCAGCGCGCAGGCGACGACCGACTCGTCCCCCTCGAGCTCGCCGCCCGGAAAGCAGATCTCGCCCGGCTGACGGCGCAGCGTGTGGCTGCGGACCTCGTAGAGCAGGCACAGCCCGCGCTCCGTTTCGACCAGCGGCACCAGAACGGCAAATTTGCCCCGTGCGTCCATCAGCCCCGGCACGCGCCCCTCAAGTCTGCCGCGCAGTGCTTCGGGCATTTTCTTTTCCATTTGCGTCTCTCCCCATTTCGACAGCTTGTTATGTGTCTCTATGTGATATATCACCAAACGGCCCGGATGTCACGCAAAATTATTTCCCCGCCCCGCACTTTTAAGCTCATTTAAGGCAGCGGCAGTATGCTTACGCCAGAAACACGGAGACGTGTTCGCATCAATTGACTTTTTTCTTTTTCTCATTTTCCTCATTTTACCCTCACCTCTATTTTTCTCTCTCGGAAAAGCCGCCGGCGATGAACCGGCGGCTTTTTCTGTGCGCGCGTCCGCTTTCCTTTTTGCCGCGACTGTGCTATGCTGTCGGCAGAGATTTTTGCACGGAGGAAAATATGACGGACTACGAACTGCTCACAAAACAGCTGCGCGCGCTCGCGGAGACGGACCGCGCCTGTCTCCCGCTGTTTTCAAACGCGGCCGCCCTGCTATGGGAGGCCCTGCCGGACGTCAACTGGGCGGGCTTTTACCTCCTGCGCGGGGAGACGCTCGTGCTCGGCCCGTTCCAGGGCCGTCCTGCCTGCATCCACATTGCCAGGGGCCGCGGCGTCTGCGGCACGGCGGCGGAGAGCGACTGCGTGCAGCGCGTGGCGGATGTGCACGCCTTTCCGGGCCACATCGCCTGCGATGCCGCCTCGCGCAGCGAGATCGTGCTGCCGCTGCACAGCGGCGAGGCCGTCGTGGCTGTGCTCGACCTTGACAGCCCGCTGCCGGACCGCTTTTCGGCGGCGGACGAAGACGGTCTGCGCGCCTTTGCCGCCGCGCTCGACGAGCTGACGGAATACGGGGACCCCGTCCCGGCGCGGGAGCCGGCGCCGCTGCCGGCGCTGAAACCGGGCCGCTACCGCCACTTCAAGGGCAAGGAATACGAGCTGCTGACCGTCGCGCGTCACTCCGAGAGCGGCGAGGCGATGGTCGTCTACCGCGCGCTCTACGGCGAGGGCGGCGTCTGGGTGCGCCCGGCGTCGATGTGGAGCGAGGAGATCGCGCGTGACGGCGTGATGCAGCCGCGCTTTACCTTCATCGGGGAGGGAGACGAATGACGGACCTGGAAAAAAAGACCCTCTACGAGCGGCAGATGAAACTGCTGCAGACCTTTCTCGACCACGGCGCGATCACCCGCGCCCAGTTTCTCAAGAGCAGCGGCGATTTGAAGGCGAAGATGTTTCCCGCCCCGGCAGGCACAAAAAAGTGAACGGCGATTTTTGAGATGACGGCGAAGATGATCCCGAGGACGAGGAAGGGTAGTCCGATGCGCAAGAAAATCGATCGACTTTTTCGGGCCGCTGATTCGGCCTGAACAGATGCGCCCGGCAGCGCTTCAGAAAAAAAAGAAATGGTGGTGGAACAGATGGTAG
>JAKOSQ010000340.1 GCA_029777215.1 Bacillota bacterium | reverse complement strand
TCCATGAAGTAGTAGATGTCGCCGTCGTTGTAGCTGAATTCCATGCTCTTGCGGTCGACATAGGCATTTTCAAACTTTTCAGAGGGGTTAAACGAGTTTTCGGTCACGGCGCCGGTGATGACGTTTTTCATCTTGGTGCGGACAAAAGCCGCGCCCTTGCCGGGCTTGACGTGCTGAAATTCGACGACCTGCATGACCTTGCCGTCCCATTCAAAGGTAACGCCGTTTCTGAAATCGCCTGCTGATAACATAAGAGGTCCTCCTATATAGAGATTTTAAAATCATTAACGCGATAAAAGGCGCAATACGCCTTAGCTGAATTATTCTACACTACTTTTATACGTTTGACAAGGACTTTTCACCGAAAGTGGAAAAATTCACAGGATGATGAGCTTCTTTTCGGCTTTTGTGAGGTTTTCACTGCCTTTTTCGGTAATGTAAATCATATCCTCGATGCGCACGCCGAACTTTCCGGGGAGGTAGACGCCCGGCTCGCAGGTGACGACGGTGCCCGCCGGGAGCGGACGGTCGCCCTTGGGACTGGCGTTCGGACCCTCGTGGATGTAGAGTCCGACGCTGTGGCCGAGGCTGTGACCGAAGAATTCGCCGTAGCCCGCGCCGTCGATGACGTCGCGCGCGGCCCTGTCCATATCTCTGCCGATGACGCCGGGACGGGCGGCCTCGCAGCCCGCGAGCTGGGCGCGCAGCACAACGTCGTAAACCTTTTTCATCTCGTCGGACGGCTGACCGAGCGCGACCGTGCGGGTCATGTCGGAGCAGTAGCCGCTAACTTTGCAGCCGAAGTCCATCGTGATAAAGTCGCCCTTTTGGAGCTTGTAGCCGCCGGGGACGCCGTGCGGTCGGGAGGAGTTCGCGCCCGCAACGCAGATCGTCTCAAAGGCCAGGCCCTCGGCCCCGCCCTTGGTCATGCGGTATTCAAGCTCGGCGGAGACGTCCTTTTCGATGAGGCCGGGCTGGATGAAGCCCAGAACGTAGTCGAGCGCCTTCTCGGCGATGCGCTGGGCCGCGACGATGCTGTCCACTTCGTACCGCTCCTTGACCTCGCGCAGGGAGATGGTGACGTCCTGCGCCGGGACCATCTCGACGCCGAGCTTTGCAGCCGTGCGCTGCCACTCGGAGTAGCTCAGCGACTCGTCCTGCGCGCCGCACTTTCCAATTTTGGCGTCCGCGAGGAGCTTTTTGACGATGTCCATGTCGCGGTTGTCGGCGGTGCACAGCAGTACCTCGGCATTTTCGACCTTTTCCCGCGCGGCCTCGATGTAGCGGGAGTCCGTGATGAACCACGCCTTTTCGGGTGTGATGAGAACGGCCCCGTCGCTCGTTTCAAAGCCGCCGGCATAGAGGCGGTCGAGCGGATCGGTGAGCAGCAGGGCGGGCAGGCCCTCCTGCTGCATTTTCTTCTGAATTTTTGCAATGTTGTTCAAGATTTTAACCTTCTTTGTCTCTCATTATTTCTTCTGTAAGCGCCGCGGAACGGGAACTCTGCCCAGTAGCGCGCGCGGTAAATCGGGTTTGTGAGGTCAATCGGTTCGACGGCGACGGCGAGGATGCCCGCGCGCCGGGCGCACCAGACGTCCGTGTAGACCTGGTCGCCGACGAGGGCGGCGTGCTCGGGCGCGACGCCCTTTTTTTCAAGGACCTCGCGCAGAAAGCGTGTGTGCGGCTTTTTGGCCTTGGCAACGAAGTCGACGCTCATCGCCTTCGAGAACGCCTCGGCGCGCACCCCGTGCGAATTGGAGAAGATGAACGGCTCGATCCCCGCGTGCCGCAGCGCGTCGGTCCAGTTGCGGAGCCGGACGCTCGGCTGCATGACCGTGTAGGGCGCGAGCGTGTTGTCAAGATCGAGGAGCAGCAGCGTGACCCCGAGGTCCCGCAGGCGCTCGGGCGTGAGCTCATAGATGTCGTTTACGATGAGGTCGGGCACCGGCAGTTTCGACATGGAACAGCTTCCTTTCGGGTTTATTTGACGGCGGCGAGCGCCTGTTCGAGATCGGCGAGGATGTCGTCGACGTCCTCGATGCCGACGGACAGGCGGATGAGGTCGGCGGGCACGCCCGCGCGGACCAGCTCCTCGTCGGAGAGCTGGCGGTGGGTGGCGTTCGCGGGATGGAGCACGCAGGTGTGCGCGTCCGCGACATGGGTCGCGATGATGGCGACCTTGAGTTCCTTCATGAAGACCTCGGCGGCCTTTCTGCCGCCCTTGAGGCCGAAGGAGATGACGCCGCAGGAGCCGCCCGGCAGATACTTCCGGGCGAGGGCGTAATACTGGTTGTCGGGAAGACTGCAGTAGTTGACCCAGGCGACTTTTTCGTGGGAAGCAAGATATTCCGCAACCTTCTGCGCGTTCGCGCAGTGGCGCTGCATGCGAACCTCCAGCGACTCGAGTCCGAGGCCGAGGATATAGGCGGTCTGCGGGGAGGGTGTCGAGCCGAAGTCGCGCATGAGCTGGGCGGTGCACTTCATGATAAACGCGCCCTCGAGCCCGAACTTTTCGGCGTAGACGATGCCGTGGTAGCTCTCGTCCGGGGTCGTGAGGCCGGGGAACTTGTCCTTGTAGGCGAGCCAGTCAAATTTGCCGCTGTCGATGATCGCGCCGCCGACGCCGGAGGCGTGGCCGTCCATGTATTTTGTTGTGGAATGCGTCACGATATCCGCGCCCCACTCGAAGGGCCGGCAGTTGACTGGGGTCGGGAAGGTGTTGTCGACGATGAGGGGCACGCCGTGGTCGTGTGCGGCCCTGGCGAAGCGCTCGATGTCCAGCACCGCGAGGCAGGGGTTCGCGATTGTCTCGCCGAAGACGGCCTTGGTGTTGGGCTGAAAGGCGGCGGCGAGCTCTTCGTCCGAGCAGTCCGGCGTCACGAAGGTGAAGTCGACGCCCATTTTGCGCATGGTGACGTTGAAGAGGTTGTAGGTCCCGCCGTAGATTGCGGAGGAGGCAACGACGTGGTCGCCGGCGTTGGCGATATTGAAGACGGCGAAGAAATTCGCGGCCTGGCCGGAGGAGGTCAGCATGCCCGCCGTGCCGCCCTCGAGCGCCGTGATGCGCGCGGCGACATGGTCGCAGGTCGGGTTCTGCAGGCGGCTGTAAAAGTAGCCGGACGCCTCGAGGTCAAAGAGCTTGCCCATGTCCTCGCTCGTGTCGTATTTAAAAGTGGTGCTCTGGATGATGGGGATCTCGCGCGGCTCGCCGTTTTTCGGCGTGTAGCCGGCCTGTACGCATTTGGTTCCGATTTTCATGTGTCTGCCTCCGTAAATAGCGTTTGGTTTTCTATCGCCGCGCCGGCTTTGCCGGTCGTGTCTTGCTTTTTCAGAACAGCTCCTCGCTGCGCGCGAGCGGGCGGGAGATGTCGAAGCCCCAGAGCGAGGGCGTCTGCTTGCCGTCGATGAGCAGCTGCACGCTCTTGACGCCCGCGAGGGCCGTGAGCGAATCGACGGCGGCGTAGGCCGCGAGCTCGCCGTCCGTTTTCGTGTAGCCCGTCTCGTCCG
>JAKOSQ010000339.1 GCA_029777215.1 Bacillota bacterium | reverse complement strand
GAGCGAGAGGCATCCGGCGTGTTGAAGTACTGGGTCGCACCAAGTGCGAGGCAGGTGCCGGGCATGCAGTTGCAGATCGCGACAGAAACGCCCTTGTTGAGCGTGGTGATCTGGTGCACGCAGCCGATCTCCTCAAAATATTTGAGCTTTGCGTAAGCTTCTTCCTTGGTGATCTTGTATGCGCGGCCTTCGGCGACGAACATGTCGGCGCCCATGCCGAGGAACATGCACATACCGGTTTCGTAATCCGCTGCGCCCTCGAGGTCGCCGGCGCCTTCGTTCATGTAGCGGCGCACGCGGCGGCACTGGCAGGGGAGCAGTGCAATGTGCTGCTGATTCCGCTCGATGTAGTAGCTCACACGGTCAAGCGTTGCGTTCTCGGTTTCTGCCGGGATGGCTTTTTCGACCGGAATCGCACGCATGACGCCTGCGCCCATGGGGATGCCGTCGATGGTGGTGCTGTAGGATTCGGTCGCGTGACGGTAGAAGCTGTACGGTACTTCCGGGTGCTTGGAGCAGAAATCATCGTTTACCAGCATGAATTCAAAGACGCCCGGCGCATAGACCAGCATCATGAATACTTCCATGCCCATCTTCTCAACTCTTGCAACCACGCCGATGTCGGCGAGTTCGCGGAGAATGTCCAGCGTCTTTTCCGGCGTGAAGCCGGTCGTTTCCGCTACGAGTTCGGGGAATGCGGGCTGGAGAAGATCCATTGCCAGAAGTACGGTAATCTGATCATCGGTTATCCAACTATCAAAGCACTTGTACTCGGCACAGTTCTCGTCAATAGGATAATGCCCGTCGCTGAGCTTTTTTGCAAGCTCAATAAGGTTTTCTCTGACTGCCATTTTTGTCCTCCTTAAATTTTGCCTGTCTTTTGCTTTTTAACTGAAAAGCGGGCCGCTGAAGCGGCCCGTCTTTGGTTACACTGCCTCTTGTAGCAGTATATAGTATCCGCCGGTGAAAGAAAAACAAAAAAAATGCTTGCTAATCCACAAAAAAAAGTTGTAATATGGGGACAGGTGGTGAGCATCATGCAGATCCAGGCAATCCGATCCTTTCTCGCGGTCTATGAGGCGCAAAACATGACGCGCGCGAGCGAGCAGCTTTTCATCACGCAGCAGTGTCTCTCCCGGCAGATCCGGGGCGTGGAAAACGAGCTCGGCGCGCAGCTTTTCATCCGGCAAAAGTCCGGCATGCAGCCGACGGAGCTCTGCCGGAAGATCGCGCCCGAATTCAAAAAGATCATCTCCTGCTACGACAGCGCGAGCGCGCTGTGCGCCGGGAAACAGTCCGAGGCACCGCAGGCGCTGACCTTCGTGCTGGCGGACGGCATGTCGAACTATATGGACATCTCCATGCTCTCCGAGCTTGTACAGCGCACCGGCGGCCGTGACCTCGTCATCGAGGAGCGCCCGGCGGCGGACTGCGTGCGCATGCTGCGCGCGGGCGACGCGGACATGGCTTTCCTGCTCGAGCCCTTCGACGACACGATGCTCGAGCACACGCTCATCCGGCAGGACTATGGCTGCATCGCGGTGCACCGCGATCACCCGCTCGCGCGGGACCTCGGCCCGGTGCCGCTCGCCGCGATCAACGGCCTCAAAACGGTCACGGGCGTCAAAACAAACTGCGCGTCGGAGCACTTCCGCCGCTACTGTCAGGAAGCGCACGTCTACCCGCAAAATGTCGCCTCGGTAACGAACGTCACGGGCTTCATCAACCGTCTCGCGCAGGGCGACATCGTCGTGCTGCTGCTCAGCTGCGTGATCCCGCAGATCACGAACCCGGACGTCGTCATCCGCAAGGTCGTCGACCCGGAGCTGATCGGCAAATGTCACTGCTGCTTCCGCCGCGGCTCGGAAAACGAGACTCTGCTGCGCGAGCTGATGGAAAAGATTCGCGAGAACTACGCCGGCGGCTGAGACGGGGCTTGTGCTTTGACGCGGCTTATTATATAATTTAAGGATATGAAAAAACACAGCAAGGAGTTTTGAACGATGGATTACAGTGAAGTGTCGCTGCAGAAGCACCGTGAATGGGGCGGCAAGATCGACTACGCCGCCAAAATGCCCATCCGCAGCAAGGAGGACCTGAGCATTGCCTACACGCCCGGCGTCGCAAAGCCGTGCATGGTCATCCACGACGAGCCCGAAAAGAGCTACGAGCTCACGGGCCGCCACAACCTCGTCGCCGTCATCACGGACGGCAGCGCCGTGCTCGGTCTCGGCGACATCGGCCCGGAGGCCGCGATGCCGGTCATGGAGGGCAAGTGCGTCCTCTTCAAGTCCCTCGGCGGAGTCGACGCGCTGCCGCTGTGCGTCCGCACAAAGGATGTTGACGAATTCGTCCGCACCGTCTCCCTGCTCCTTGGCAGCTTCGGCGGCGTGAACCTCGAGGACATTTCCGCCCCGCGCTGCTTTGAGATCGAACGGAAATTAAAAGAGGTCAGCGACATTCCGATTTTCCACGACGACCAGCACGGCACCGCCGTCGTCACAACGGCGGCGCTCATGAACGCCCTGCGCGTCGTCGGCAAGGATATGAAAAACATTCGCGTCGTCACCTGCGGCGCGGGCGCGGCGGGCGTCGCGATTGTCAAGCTCCTGCTGTCCCTCGGCCTTGGCGACGTCGTCATGTGCGACCGCAAGGGCGCGATCTACGCGGGCCGCGAGGGCTTGAATGATTCCAAGCGCGAGATTGCCGAGATCACGAACAAAACCGGCATCCGCGGCACGCTCGCGGATGCGATGGTCGGCGCGGACGTCTTCATTGGCGTCTCGGCCCCGAACACCGTGACGCCGGAGATGGTGAAATCGATGGCCCGCGACCCCATCGTCTTCCCGATGGCGAACCCGGTGCCGGAGATCATGCCCGACCTCGCGGAGGCCGCCGGTGCGGCGGTCGTCGGTACGGGCCGCAGCGACTTCAAAAATCAGATCAACAATGTCATGGCCTTCCCCGGCATCTTCCGCGGCGCGCTCGACGTGCGCGCGAGCGAGATCAACGACGCGATGAAGCTCGCCGCCGCGCGGGCGCTCGCGGGCCTCGTCTCGGAAGCGGAGCTCTCAAAGGACTTCATTCTGCCCGAGCCCTTCGACCCGCGCGTCGCTCCGACGGTCGCGAAAGCCGTCGCGGAGGCCGCACACAGCTCGGGCGTGGCGAGACTGTAAGCCTGTTTTTGCATTTAAGTGAATTTTAAGGGAGGCGCGCAAGATGTACGACAAGGAAAAATGGCTCCGCGCGGCGGATTTTCACGGCCACCAGTGCCCCGGCCTCGCGATCGGCTACAAGGCCGTTGAGGCGGCGCTGGCAAAGCGGCCGACGGGCGCGGCACAGGACGAGGAGATCGTCTGCGTCACGGAAAACGACACCTGTGCCGCCGACGCCGTGCAGGCGCTCATGGGCTGTACCTTCGGCAAGGGCAACCTTGTTTACAGGCCGCTCGGCAAAATGGCGTTCAGCTTTTATTTCCGCGAGAGCGGCGAGCGCCTGCGTGTCTGCTTCAAGGACGAAAACAGCCAAAACCTCGACCGCGCCGCGTACATAGACTATCTTTTGAACGCTCCGGTCGAGTCGCTGTTCACGTTTTCAACGCCCGAGGCCCCCTGCCCGGAGCGCGCGCGGCACTTTGCGTCCGTCGCCTGCTCCCAGTGCGGCGAGAAAGCGCGCGAGGACAAAATTCGTCTCAAGGACGGCAAGCCCTACTGCCTCGCCTGCTTTGACGAGTACGACCGCTGAGGCGCAGATTCCGGAACGTTTTTCCTGAACAAGACTGCACTTTCGGGAGGAAACCGCATGAAAAAGCCGCGCCGCAACGATTTTTTACTGATTGCCGTGCTGCTCGCCGCCGCTGTCGGCGTCTGGGCCTGGCTCTACTTCACGCGCGCGCAGAGTGCGGAGGTAAAGGTCACGGTGGACGGCGTCGTTTACGGGACCTATCCGCTCGACACGGACACGACCGTCCGCATCGGGGACGACACGAGCTACAACGTGCTGGTCATCCAAAACGGCGAGGCATGGGTCTCGGAGGCATCCTGTCCGGACAAGATCTGCGTCAATAAGGGCAAAATCCGGTATGACGGGCAGAGCATCATCTGTCTGCCGAACAACGTCGTCATCGAGACGGTCGGCGGCGAGGCGGCGCAGGAGGATGTGGTGGCCGGATGAAAGCGAAGAAAAAGCTCACGACGCGTCAGCTCGCGGAATACGGCCTGCTCGTCGCGCTCGCGATGGTTTTGAGTTATGTTGAATATCTGATCCCCTTTTCGTCGGCGGTGCCGGGTGTGAAGCTTGGGCTTGCGAACATTGTCGTGATCTTCGCGCTCTACCGCCTCGGGCCGGGACCGGCGGCGGTGATCTCGTTTGTGCGCGTGCTGCTGATGACCTTCATGTTCGGCAACGCCTTTGCGCTGTTCTACAGTCTCAGCGGCGCAGTGCTGAGTCTCACCGTCATGCTGCTGCTGAAAAAAACGGGAAAGTTCAGCCCCGTGGGTGTCGGCGCGGCGGGCGGCGTGACGCACAACATCGGCCAGATTTTGTGCGCAATGGTCGTGCTCGAGACGGAAAAGCTCGCCTACTACCTGCCGGTGCTGCTCGTTTCCGGCACGCTCGCGGGAATCGGCATTGGCATCGTCGGCGGCATTCTCATTAAAAGAATAGACCCCGAAAGGGTCTGAGGGGCAGCGGGGGCGGCAGCCCCTGCCGCATCAAAGGAGACCTTTGAATTGAACTACGAAGGCAACGTATACCGTCCCCCCAGCGAAGCCTACAGCCTGATCATTCAGGCGACCATCGGCTGCTCGCACAATTCCTGCAGCTTCTGCCCAATGTACGCGGACGAAAAATTCCGCGTGCGCCCCTTTGAGGACGTCTTCCGCGACCTGCAGGAGGCACGGGTCGAAAACCCGCGCGTCGAGCGCCTTTTTTATGCCGACGGCGACGCGCTGTGCCTCAAGACCGACAAGCTCCTCGCCCTGCTCGGCGCGGCGTACTCGATCTTCCCGGAGTGTCAGCGCGTGAGCGTCTACGGGCGGGCCGACAACATCAAAGCCAAATCCGACGACGAGCTGCGGCAATTAAAGGCCGCCGGCCTCGGCATGATCTACCTCGGCGCGGAGTCCGGCTCGGACGAGGTCCTGCGCCGCGTCAACAAGGGCGAGACCCGCGCGGAGCTCATCGAAGCCGTGCAGCGCGCGGAGGCGGCGGGCATCCCCGTTTCCGTCACCTTCATCTCCGGTCTCGGCGGCAGGGAGCTCATGCGCGAGCACGCCGTTGAAACCGGCACCATGATCGGCGAGATGGGCGCGAGCTATGTCGGCCTGCTGACCCTGCTCACCGCGCCCGGCACGCCGATCTTCAACGACATGGCGCGCGGAAAGTTTAAGCAGCTGACGACGCCCGAGGTCCTGCAGGAGCTCGAGCTCATTTTGGAAAACGCCGAGTGCAAAAAGCCCTGCGTCATGCGCTCGAACCACGCCTCGAACCGCCTCGTCATCAAAGGTACGCTGCCCCAGGACCGCGACCGCCTGCTCGCGCAGGTCCGCGCCGCGATGAATGACAGTCATCTCCTGCGCCCGAAGCAGTACCGGGGCTTCTGACCCGGATGTGGGCGGGCACCGACGCAAAAACGGACCCGCGGGTCCCATATCTTGTTGCTCCGTGCACAGTATCGCCGCCCTTACGGGCGGCGATTTTTTTTCTCCGCCGCTTTTCGCACTTTTCATTCCACCGCAAAACTTTTTTTTGCGCTTTTTTTCGTTTAAGCTTTGTTTTAGGTAACGCTGGTATTCTCATACCATCGAAAGGAGGTCAGGGAAATGCCGAACATTAAAGATAAGTTTGAACGCCGCGAAGTCAAGTACCTGATCAGCGCGGAGCAGCGCAGGGACATCATGAAGCTCGTCGAAGAGTACATGAAGCCCGACGAATTTGGCAGGAGCACGATCTGCAACGTCTATTACGACACCCCGGATATGCTGCTCATTCGCCGCTCCCTCGACCGGCCGGTCTACAAGGAAAAGCTCCGCGTCCGCAGCTACGGCCCCGTCTCCGGAGACAAAGAGGTCTTTGTAGAGCTCAAGAAAAAATACAACGGCGTCGTCTACAAGCGCCGCGTTTCGATGGCCGAAGCGGAAGCCGAGGCCTATCTCGCCGGCGAAACGGCGGCTCCGCAGAGCTCTCAGATCGTCTCCGAGCTCGACTACTTTTTAAAACAGTATTCGGGCCTCGCCCCGGCGACGTACATCGCCTACGACCGGCAGGCCTTCTTCGGCAGGGACGACCCCGACTTCCGCATCACCTTTGACGAGAACATCCGCTGGCGCGACGAGGATATATCTCTCTCTGCCGACACCGCCGG
>JAKOSQ010000338.1 GCA_029777215.1 Bacillota bacterium | reverse complement strand
TGGTATGAGGGAGCGAGCTTCAAACGGACATCCATCTTCCGCTTTGGCGACTGCGACCCGGACAAGAACGCAACGCTTTACGCGATCATGAAGCTTCTCTCAGAGATCGCCTGCGACGACTATGAGGGGCGCGGCCTCGGCCACGCCGTTTTGCAAAAGCGCAGTCAGGCCATGCTCGTGTCCCGGCTCGCGCTGGAGATCGAGCGCATGCCGGTCTACGGCGAGCGCGTGATCGCGGCGACCTGGGAGCGGATGACGAAGGGACCCTACTTCTACCGCGAGTTCGAGATTAAAAAGGAGAACGGCCAACTTCTCGTCTCGGGCTCGAGCCTGTGGATGCTCGTGGACCCGGAGACCAGGGAAATCCTGCGCCCGGAAAAGCTTGTCGGCGGCAACCGTCAGATGGACCTGCGCAAATCAAACTGCCCGGACTGCGCGCGCCTCAAGCGGCGCGAGGGACTTGCTGTGCTCGGTGAGCGCCCGGCCTACTGGTCCGATCTCGACGCCAACGGCCACGTCACCAACGCGGTCTACGGACGCATTGCGACGGACTTCCTCCCGGCCGAATATCATAGCCGGCGGCTGCGCAGCTTCGCAATCAATTTTCATCTGGAGGTCCACCCGGACGACCGCCTGCAGATCTGCGGCGAGCCGGAGGAAAACGGCTTTTTTGAGCAGGGGATCACGGGGAACAATACCCACTATATCAGCACTTTCCGCTTTGATTGAAAACGTTATATAATGTATATGGCCCGGCGCGCGCCGGGAACGAAAAGAGAGAGCCTTCACCGGCTCTCTCTTTTTGCCGGTCAGCAGAGATCAGCGGGCAAAAGATGAGGGCGCGGCGGCGTCATTTCCGGCGCTTCGGTGTCCGAAACTGCCGGGAAAGCGGGAAAACCAACGAACGAAATTTTGCAAGAATTCGTGCAACATGACATCAATAATTACAAAAGAGAACAAAATAGTAACAGAAAACTTTATATAAACTACTAAATATTACGTTAAATTTATAACTATCATTGACATAACATGGTCGAATTTGCTACTATTAGCGGCGTGCCACGAAAAAAGTGGGACGCAGATAGCAAAACATTCCCGTAAAATACGAATAAGTGGGATGCAAATGGCATTCGAACGCCTGGACGAAAACTTGCGTTCGTCGAAACGGAATGCGACACTATTCGCGATTTGCTTGCAATTATAATTGCACATGCGCTGCGGAACCCGCGGCGCAAATCCAAAACTTCTGAAAAGGAGGTCTGAATATGAAAAAGATACTGACACTGCTTCCGGTCCTTGCCATCGTTTTTGCGATGCGCGGCCACGCCAGCGCGGCCTATGACCCGGACACAAATTATGCACAGATCATGGTGGAGGCAACCTCCGTCGGCGACTACGCGACCGGTACGGCGGCCGAGGCCGCCCGCAACGAAAAGATCGGGGCGCTGGGTCTCAGCGACCAGCCCTGCACCTTCAGCGACCTGATGCTGCTCTCGAAGATCATTTACGCCGAGGCCGGCTCCGAATGGCTCAGCGACGAGTGGAAAATGTCCGTCGGCGAGGTCGTGCTCAACCGTGTGGCAAGCCCCGAATTCCCGAACACGATCGCGGAGGTGATCGCGCAGCCCGGACAGTATTACGGCGCGAACAGCCGCTATTTCAACAATCTCATCCCGAGCGAGCGCTGCGCCAACTGCGCGATGCGGCTTTTAAACGGCGAGCGCATCCTTGAACCCTCGGTCGTCTTCCAGGCGAACTTCCGCCAAGGCGGCGGCGTCCAGACAGCGTACTACGACAAGTCCCTCGGCTGGACCTATTTCTGCTACAGCACCAAAATGTATCTCTACACAGCATAAAAAAGGCGCTTCCCCTCAAGCCGAGTGGGAAGCGCCTTTTCAGTATCAGTAGATGTCCTGCACGACCTGGTCGGGCGGAGTTTCGAGGAGCCGTGGGTTTTTCATGTAGTATTTCATATACTTGAGGCAGCCCGCGAGATAGAAACCGTCGCAGATGCGCTCGTCGAGCGTGGCGCGGTAGTCGATGTATTTCTTCTCGACCGGACGGCCGAAGTCGTCCATCTCGACGCCGTGGCGCTTGGCGCCGAAGGCGATGAAGACCGGCAGCGTGCCGAAATTGTAGATGTGGTGGTTGACCGGCGGGATGCCGATCGAGCCGAGGTCCGTGATGATCATGGACCCGTGGAAGGGGCTGATCTCGATGAAGCCGTTGGAGAGCCAGCCAAAGTAATCAAGGAACTTCAGAATGTCGACGGCAAAGTTCACGAGGAAGCGCGGGAAGTGGGAGAAGAACTCCGCAAATTTATCCGTTCCGTTTGTCTCCTCGTTGGCCTTGACTTCGTCGACTTGCTCGTTGATCTTGCGGTAGATGTCGTAGATCGTGTCGCTGGGGGAGAGGTGGACCTTAATGGAGGTCTCCTCTGCCTCGTCCGACATGGCCTTTTTGACGGTCATGATGACGGTGATGTCGTTGTGCGCGAAAACGCGCTGCCCCGCGACATAGCGGTTGAGCGCGGGACGGTAGGCGACCGTACGGACGTAGGCCGCGACGATCAGGTGCAGCATGCCCATGCCCTTGTAGCCGTTGGCGCGCTGGGCGCGCAGCCAATGGTCGATGTCCGTGATCTCCACGCTGTCGGAGAAAAAGACCTCCGTGTCGTTGCGCTGACGCATGAAAAACGGGGCGAATTTATTGTAAGCGGGGAAAGAACGGATGAGCCGCCCGTCCCTGCGGTCGCCAAACCGGTGCTTGTATGCGTTTTGAGCCATTGCATATTCCCTCCTGGCGCTTTATCTCATCGCTTAACAAAATAATATTATATATTAATTATTGCCACTTCGCACTAGAAAACGGCGACATTTCGGAGATGTCAGCGCAAAAGCGTTTTTTTGTCCGCCGCCGCAGAGCCGCGCCGGCGGACAAAAAAACGCCGCCGGGCTTCCT
>JAKOSQ010000337.1 GCA_029777215.1 Bacillota bacterium | reverse complement strand
GAGCCAGACGGACGCAACGTCCATCGCGGCATAGAGACTGTCCTTCTCGCTCTTCTTGACCACGCGGTCGCGGGACTTGAGGTCCGGGTCCGTGAGCTGGAGCTGCACGGAGACCTTCGTTGCGACGTCGAGGTCCTTCACTTTTCTTGTGTCGAGTATCTGCAGAAGTATAATGTATTTCTCTGCCATACTTCCAAAATAGATCATGTTGTCCTTGCGGCGGAGAGGGTGGCCCTTGTACTCCAGATCCGCTTTTTTTTCTTCCGGCATAAAACTCCTCCTTTTCAATGTTAGAATTCGCAAATTACGAATGTAACCGAATTGTAACACATCGTATCTTGATTGTCAATGTTCGATTTTGACCGCGTCCTCCGCCGTCCGGCGGCCCGTCTGAGGAAAGAACGGGCTGCCGGAGGAAGAAGCGCGGTGTTTTGGTTTATTTGAAGTATTCCGCTGCCGAAGCGAACAGACCCATGTCGTATTTGCCCGGCACATTTTTATACAGGCCCGCGCCGACGCGCTCGGAGTGGCCCATTTTGCCGAGGATGCGGCCGTCCGGCGAGGTGATGCCCTCAATGGCGCAGATGCTGCCGTTCGGGTTGAAGGTGATGTCCTGCGTCGGGACACCCTCGAGATCGACGTACTGCGTTGCGATCTGGCCCGCCGCGCCGAGTTGTCTGACGAGTTCCTCGCTCGCGAGGAAACGGCCCTCGCCGTGGGAGATCGGGACGGTGTAGACCTCGCCGACCTCGCACTTGGAAAACCACGGGGAGAGGTTCGAGGAAACGCGCGTGCGCACAAGCTTGGACTGGTGGCGGCCGATGGTGTTGAAGCTCAGCGTCGGGCTGTTTTCGTCCGTGTCGGTGATGTGGCCCGTCGGGACGAGACCGAGCTTCACGAGCGCCTGAAAGCCGTTGCAGATGCCGAGCATCAGACCGTCGCGCTCGCTCAGAAGCTTTTCCGTACCCTCACGCACGGCTCCCGCGCGGAAGAACGAGGTGATGAACTTGGCACTGCCGTCCGGCTCGTCGCCGGCGGAGAAGCCGCCGGGGATGACGACCATCTGCGCCTTTTGCAGCTGCATCGAAAAGCCGATGACGGAGTCCGCAATCGCGGATTTCGTGAGGTTGCGGACAACAAAAGTCTCCGCCTCGATGCCTGCTGCCTCAAGCGCGCGGGCGGTGTCGTATTCGCAGTTTGTGCCGGGGAAGACCGGGATGAGCGCGTGCGGCTTCGCGACCGCGACGCGCGGGGACGGCAGCGGGCCTTCCCGCTGGTAATCGAAGGCGACCGTGAACTTTTCCTCGGTCGGGAGGTTGCAGGGGTAGACGCTCTCGAGCTTGCCCTCGTAGGCTTTGGAGAGCTCGCAGAGCGGGATGACCGTGTCGTTGCGGGCGATGGACGGCGTGTCGCTCGTCCGGCCGAGCTCAACGCCGACGACGTCCGTGCCGGTCATCTCCAAAATGAAGCAGCCGCAGCAGCCGCCGAAAATGTCCTCGGCCGAGAGGCCGGAGGCATAGCGGAAGCCGAT
>JAKOSQ010000336.1 GCA_029777215.1 Bacillota bacterium | reverse complement strand
TAATCTCCACTAATAAAATCAGCAGTTGGTTCTCTAAACTGCTGTTCAAGTGCAGCTGGCCACCCCCGATAGAAGAAGACCTTTTTTTGCGTCATCGCATGTCGATGGGTTCCAATTGCAGTTATATATATATCATAACATATGATTCTATATTTGCACAGCATGAATTAGGCTATTAGAACATTTTGCGTCGCTTTTTCTGATGCTGTAACTGTGCGTTCCAGACAAACATTCTCGCCCTGAATGCCGCTGTAGAGGCGGCCCGCACTGGAGCTAACCGTCGTGGCCTTTTCTGCATCGTCGATCGCGTCCGCAGAAAGGCGCGTAATGTTCCCCTGCCAGAGACAGCCGTCGGGCGTGCGGAGAGACTTGTTTTTCTCCCCGCGCAGGGTTTATAATATTCTGATTGACGCTGCCACGCCGTGCGGCGGGGCATACAAGAAAGCGCTTCCGCTGTCAAAATATTACACGCATTGGCGCTTTACAAGGCTTTTTCCGGCCCCGCCCGGCGCGGCTTTTTTTCGCCGGGGCGAACTATCCCATGTATGGGACTCGGCTGCGTGTATGCTGGAGACAGTAAGAAACAGTACGCGGCCGGTTTTCGGTCGAAACGGCTTTTCGGCCCGGGCCGTGCTCGCGTTGATCGGTTTCTGGCTGCTGATCGTATTTCTTTTCCACAACGTCTGATATTTTTTTTGAAAAGAGGAATTTCCATGTTTCTAAACGAGCTTTTCCCCGGCGACAGTGCCGAGGGCTATTTTATTCTTGAAAGCATCCTGGTCAAGACCGCGTCCAACGGCAAGCCCTTTCTCAGTCTCGTACTTGGCGACCGCAGCGGCACGATGGAGGCCAAGGTCTGGGACTACCGCGGGCCGATCGGCGCGGGCGACACGGGCGCGGTCGCCTATCTCAAGGGCAGCGTCTCGGAGTTTCGCGGCGCGAGCCAGCTCACAATCGACGTTCTGCGGCTCGCGGACGCGAGCGACCGCTACCCCGTGAGCGATCTCGTCCCCGCCGCGCCCATCGATCTGAAGGCTTCGTGGCAGAAGCTTCAGGACTATGTCGATTCGATCAGCGATCCCGACTACGCCGCCGTCTGCCGCAGAATGCTCGACGAATACGGCGAGCGCTTCCGCACGATCCCGGCGGCAAAGAGCGTGCACCACAGCTTTTTAAACGGCCTTCTCATGCACACGCTCTTCATGGTCGAGACGGCGGACTTCCTCGCCGGACAGTACGCGGCAGTCATCGACCGCAGTCTGCTGCTCGCGGGCACACTGCTGCACGACTTTTTGAAGTGCGAGGAGTTCACGACCTCCCCGCTCGGTCTCGTGACGGATTATTCAACGAAGGGCCAACTGCTCGGTCACCTCGTCATGGGCGCGCAGGCCGTCGCCCGCGCGGCGGAGGACTGCAGCATCCCGGAGGAAAAGTCCGTGCTTTTGCAGCATCTCATCCTCTCGCACCACGGCGAGCCGGAATTCGGCGCGGCGGTTCGTCCGCTCTGCGCGGAGGCGGAGCTGCTCAGCCAGATCGACAGCATCGACAGCCGCATGGAGATCTACCGCGAAACGCTCGCGGAGCTTCCGCAGGGCGAATTCAGTCAGCGCGTTTTCGCGCTCGACCACCGCGTCTATCGCCACGACTGAGCGCAGAGCTTCGGATCGGGCGGCGCGGCTGTCTGCCGGAGGCGGACGGATTTTTCCGCGCCGGCAGCGGGCGCGGTCGACTGACGTTCCCATCGCTTGACCATTGCAGTTGCAGGTTGAACCACGGTCCAGCTCCGGGCGTTTTGGGCGTTTCCTCGCGGCAGGCGGCGCACGGGCAGCGCCGCCGGAGTCGACAAAAAGCGGGCTGTCATCCCCGTATGTGCACCCTTTCGGCGCGTTTTGTGCGCGGGAATTGATAAATTCTTATCACATTATTCCATTTCTAATGCTTACTTCCAATTTTTCGCTTCGTCAAATTATATGAAATTTCGATCTTTGCTTTGTGCATCTGTTCTGCTGGATTTCTGTCCGGACCAGATGGAGTAAAGGGGTCGGGGGGG
>JAKOSQ010000335.1 GCA_029777215.1 Bacillota bacterium | reverse complement strand
GGCCGAGGTGGCGATGGTCACCGAGGAAATCAAGATGCAGCTGCGCCACATCTCGTCGTGGTCCCGCCCGAAGAATGTACCCTGCACGATGGCGAGCTTCCCCTCCCGCAGCACGGTGTATTCGGACCCCTCCGGCGTCGTTTTAATCCTCTCGCCGTGGAACTACCCCGTGAACCTCGCGCTCACACCGCTCGTCGGCGCGATCGCGGCGGGCAACTGCGTCGTTTTGAAGTGCTCGCGCAACAGCGCGCACACCTCCGCGCTGCTGCAGAAGCTGCTTGCGCAGGCGTTCATGTCCAGCTACGTCTGCTGCCTTGACGCCGACTCCGACTACGACGAGGTCCTCAAGCAAAAGTACGACTACATCTTCTTCACTGGCAGCCCGCGCGTCGGCAAGACCGTCATGAAGGCTGCAAGTGAAAACCTCATCCCCGTCTCCCTCGAGCTCGGCGGCAAGAGCCCCTGTATCGTCGACGAGACGGCAAACCTTTCGATCGCCGCCAAACGCATCGTCTGGGGCAAATTCTTAAACGCCGGTCAGACCTGCATCTCCGTCGATTACATCCTCGTCCAGCGCTCCGTGAAGGATGCGCTCGTGCGCTGTCTCGTCGAGGAGATTGGCAGGCGCTACGCCAACGCCGAGACGAGTGAAAGCTACCCGAACATTATCAACCGCCACCACTTCGAGCGCCTGTCGAAGCTGCTCGAGACCGAGGACGTCGTGATCGGCGGCGAGCTCAACAGCGAGGCCATGAAGATCGCGCCCGCCGTTTTGCCGGACGTGGACTTCGACCATGAGGTCATGCAGGAGGAAATTTTCGGGCCGCTGCTGCCCGTCATCGCCTACGACGAGCTGGGCGAAACGCTCGACAGGCTCAAGCAGATGCCCCGTCCCCTCGCCTGCTACTTCTTCTCCCGGAACAAGGCCGCCATCCGCCGCGTCACGCGCGAATTCCCCTATGGCGGCGGCTGCGTCAACGACACAATGCTCCACATTTCGAACGATCACATGCCCTTCGGCGGCGTCGGCAATTCCGGCATGGGCGCCTACCACGGCCTCGCGAGCTTCGAGACTTTCAGCCGCAAAAAGGGCGTCGTCCACAGCAGCGCGAGCTTCGATCTGCCGCTGCGCTACGCGCCGTATGACGAAAAGAAGCTCTGGCTGCTCAAACATCTGCTGTGAGCAATCGGTTGACATAATTTTATTTGCCTATAGAAAACGGCCCTCTGCTTTCGCAGAGGGTCGTTGGTTTTCATGCTTATTTTTTTCTCGTGAGCGCCTTTTCAATGCCGGCGGCAACGCCGTTCGCGTCCACACCGTACTTGGCGAGGAGCTGCGCATAGGGCGCGCTCTCGGTGAAGGTGTCGCGGATGCCGACGAACTCGGTCGGCACGCCCGCGCCCGCCCAGGCGAGGACCTCGCTGACCGCGCTGCCGAGACCGCCGTAAATGTTGTGCTCCTCGGCGGTGACGATCGCGCCGGTCTCCTCGGCGCACTTGAGGATCAGCTCGCGGTCGATGGGCTTAACGCTGTACATGTCGACAACACGGACGGAGACGCCCTTCTTTTCGAGCTCGTTTGCCGCCTCGATGGCCTTGTGGACGAGGAGGCCGCAGGCGATGACGGTGACGTCGTTGCCGTCGCGAACGATCGCGCCCTTGCCGCACTCGAACTTGTAGTCCGGGGCGTAGAGGTCGGGGTAGACGTCGCGCGAAAGGCGGAGGTAAAACGGACCCCAGGTCTTCGCGGCGTACTCGGTGGCCCAGCGGGTGCTGGTCGCGTCCGACGGGACGAGCAGGGTCATGTTCGGCAGCGCGCGCATCGCGGCCATGTCCTCGGTCGCGTGGTGGGTCGCGCCGTCGAGTGCGTCCGACATGCCGCAGTAGGCCCCGCCGAGCTTGACGTTCAGGTTGCCGTAGCATACCTGCGCGCGGGTGGCGATGAGGCCGAGGGTCGTGAGGAAGACCGTGAAGGTGTTTACGAACGGAATTTTGCCGGTCGTGGAGAGGCCCGCCGCCGTGGCGACCATGTTGCTCTCCGCGATGCCCATGTTAAAGAAGCGGTCCGGAAACTTCTGACCGAAAACTTTCGATTTGGTGGAGCCGGACAGATCGGCGTCGAGCACGACGATGTCCTTGTTCTGCTCGCCGAGCTCGGTGAGCACGTTGCCGTAGACCTCTCTAATTGCCTGTGCCATTATCTGTCACCTCCCAGTTCCGCCATGGCCTTGGCGTAGTCCTCGTCCGAAATGGCCTTGCCGTGCCACGCGGCCTTGCCTTCCATGAACGAGACTCCCTTGCCCTTGATCGTGTCCGCGATGATGACGGTCGGCACGCCCTTCGTCGCCCGCGCGAGCTCGACGGCACTGCAGAGCGCCTGCAGGTCGTGGCCGTCGCAGCGCACGACGTTCCAGCCGAACGCACTCCACTTGGCGGGCAGATCGCGGATCGGCATGATCTCGTCCGTCGTGCCGTCGAGCTGGACCTTGTTCCAGTCGACAATGGCGGTGAGGTTGTCGAGGCCAAACTTCGGGGCGGACATCGCCGCCTCCCAGACCGCGCCCTCGTTGAGCTCGCCGTCGCCCAGAACGGCGTAGACACGGGCGGGGCTGCCGTTGAGCTTGAGGCCGAGGGCCATGCCCTGCGCGGCGGAGAGGCCGATGCCGAGCGGGCCGGACGGCATTTCGACGCCGGGGGTGTGGATGGACGGGTGGCCCTGCAGCTGGCTGTCGAGCTTGCGGAGCGTCGCCATGCTGTCAGCGGGCAAAAAGCCCTTTTCGATGAGGTTGCGGTAGAGCATAGGTGCGGCGTGGCCCTTGCAGAGCACCAGACGGTCGCGGTCCGGGTCGTCGGGACGCTTTGCGTCGACATTCATGAGCTCCTGATAGAGCAGGGTCAGAATTTCGCACACCGAAAGCGAGCCGCCCGGATGACCGGACTGCGCGCCGTGGATGGCTGTCAGCACGTCGACGCGGAACTGGCGGCACTGTTCGGCCAGCTCTTCGGCGCGCTCATTGGTAAGTGGCATTTTGATTTCCTCCATATGATCTTATTTTCTTACTTCGTTTTGGGGTGCGCCATTGGTATAGGCGCGAAGATTTTCGACCGCAATGTCGATGAGCCGCCGCCGGCTCTCGATCGGGGCCCAAGCGATGTGCGGCGTGATGACGCAGTTTGGGGCCGAAAAGAGCGGACTGCCGTCCCTTGGCGGCTCCTGTGCAAGGACGTCCGCCGCAAAGCCGCCAAGACGGCCGCTGCGGAGCGCGCCCGCTACGTCCCGCTCGCAGACGAGTCCGCCGCGCGCGGTGTTGATGAGAAACGCGCCGGGCTTCATGCGCGCAAGCGTGTCGCGGTTGATGAGCTCCCGGTTTTCCGCCGTCAGCGGGCAGTGGAGCGTGAGGACGTCGGCTGTTTTGAGGACCGTTTCAAAGTCCGCCATTTCGACGCCTTCGATGCCGGACTCTTTGCGCGGATGCGCGGCACAGGCGAGGACCTTCATACCGAAAGGCAGCGCGGCGCGGGCCACGTTCTGCCCGATCTGGCCGAAACCGACGACGCCAAGGGTCTTGCCGGCGAGCTCCGTGAGCGGATAGTCCCAGTAGCAGAAGCAGTCCGACCGGGACCACTTCCCTTCCATGACTCCGCGGCTGTGCTCGCCCGCGTGGACGCAGAGCTCAAAAAGCAGCGCGAAGGTGTGCTGCACGACGGAGGCGGTGCTGTAGGCCGGGATGTTGCAAACGGTGATGCCGCGCGCGTGTGCGGCGGCAACGTCGATGTTGTTGTACCCGGTGGCGAGCTCGCCGATGTAGCGCAGGCGGGGAGCTTCATCCATGAGTTCGGCTGTAAAGTTCAGCTTATTGAGGAGCACGGCGTCCACGTTTTTGATGCGCGAGGCCATTTCGCTCTGCGGGGTGTTGTCGTAAACGGTGAGCGTGCCAAATGCCCTCAGGGCGTCCCACGACAGGTCGCCGGGGTTGACGGCGCTCCCCTCCAAGATCACGATCTCCATAAGCTTCTCCGTTTCCGCATCATTCCATACTTTATTAGAATAGTACGTTTCCCCGTCCGCGTCAAGGCGGAGCGCCCGAAAAAACCGCCGTCCGGTTCAAATTTGGACCGGTACGGGGCATCTGGTCTTTTCTCCGCAGACCAACCATCGTACGCTTTTCCCGAAATGTCCTGTCCGTGCCTGAAAAAGCGGGCGTTTCACTTGATACGCTTTTTAATTTGTGATACAATTGTTGACACAATGAAACCGGGAGAAAGGACTTTTTAGATGCGTCGACAGGAATGCTTTGAAAATTGGGCCGCGTTGCACGACGGCCGCGGGGGGTTCCCCTCCGAAGCGCTCGAAAGCGCCTGGAAGCGGAGTGAGGACCGGGACATCGACTATGCCCGCGCCCTCCCGCGCGAGCTCACGGCGAGCGAGCTGGAACGCGCAAAAAAGGTCTATAAGCGTCTTATGATGTGCTCCGACTGGGCGGTGAACCACCTCGTCGCCAACTCCACCGAGGACGAGCTGCGCGTGCTGCTCTTCAGCCGGGACGGCGTGCTGCTCCGCATTTACGGCTTCATCACGGAGACGGACTGGCTCACGAGCGTCGGCATCCACGCCGGCACGAAATGGAGCGAGGAGACGATCGGCGCGAACCCCTTTTCTCTCGGCATGCAGCAGCGCCGCGCGCTCGACATGACCGGCGACCTCTGCTTTGCCCGCGCGCTGGTGGACGGCTCATATTTCTTCGCGCCGGTCTGCGTCAACGAAAACGAGGTCTTCGGCAGCGTCGTCATCGCCGTGCCAATCGAAAAAAGCAACCCCTACCTGCTCAGCGTCGCGACCACCGTCGCGCGGACGATCGAGCTCGACGTCTTTCTCTTCCAGTGCATTGACCAGTTCACCTCGAGCGACGAGGAGTCCGGCTCCATCTTCCTGCGCCCGAACAAGGGCCGCAACGAGGTTGTCCTCATCAACGATCAGGTCTTCAAAATCCTCGGCATCAAAAAGCCGGACACCTACCACCTGACGCTCGAGGACATCATCCTCCCCCCGCCGGACAACCGCGACTTCTGGAACATCATCGACGGCAAGAAGACCGTCTACGAAAAGGCGATCTCCATTTCCGCGCCCAGCGGCCGGGTCTACGTCAACATGTCCACCGTAATCTACAAGCAGAACAAATTCCATCCGGACGGCGTGACGATCAGCTTCTCCGCAAACAACAAGATCGGCCGCTTCTCCCCGAAATATACGGACAACAACGCCCGCTTCACCTTCAACGACATCATCGGCGAAAACGCGCTGATGCTCGAGACCATCAAGCGCAGCCGCATCGCCGCGCAGTCGGACTCCAACATCCTCATCCAGGGCGAGAGCGGCGTCGGCAAGGACGTCTTCGCCCAGGCCATCCACAACGGCAGCAAGCGCAGCCACAAGCCCTTCGTCGCGATCAACTGCGCCGCGTTTTCAAAGGAACTCATTGCCTCCGAGCTCTTCGGCTACGAGAGCGGCGCTTTCACCGGGGCCAAGCGCGAGGGCTCGATCGGCAAGTTTGAGCTCGCGAACCACGGCACCCTGTTTTTGGACGAGATCGGCGACATGCCGCTCGAGGTCCAGTCCATCCTTCTGCGCGTGCTGGAGGAAAAGGCCTTCCGCAAGGTCGGCGGCAACAACCTCATCGAGGTCGACGTCCGCATTATCGCCGCAACCAACAAAAACCTCAAGGAGCTCATCGAGCAAAAGCAGTTCCGCGAGGACCTCTTCTACCGCCTGTCCATCATCCGCATCAACGTCCCGCCCCTGCGTGCGCGCGGGGAAGACGTCTATCTCTTCGCGGACTACTTCATCAAGAGCCTCTGCTCCCGCATGGGCAAGGCGGACATCCGCCTTTCAAAGGGCGCGATGGACTTTCTCGGCAAATACTCCTGGCCCGGCAACATCCGCGAGCTGCAAAACCTGCTGGAGGGCATCATCTCCACCCACGAGGAGACGCTCATCGGCGAGCACGAGATTCAGAGCTATCTCGGCGACTATTTCAACGAGACGCTGCCCGAGCCTGCGGCGACTTCGGACGTCTACGGTCTTGACGAGCGCGAGCGCTTTGAGATCGCGCTGAAAAAATGCCGCAACAACAAGACGAAAGCCGCTGAGTACCTCGGCCTCTCGCGCAGCACATTCTACAGACGCCTGCAGGAATTCGGCATGAAATGACCGTCTGCCGCATTCTTCAAATAGTATTCAATTC
>JAKOSQ010000334.1 GCA_029777215.1 Bacillota bacterium | reverse complement strand
CTGGGGCGTCTCCGGCAGGGAGAGAACCTGGATATACTCCGTGAAATTGCGGATGACGAGCCCGCCGAGGTGAAAGGCGTAGAGCGAAAACGCGAGCGTGACGGCGCTGCCGACGGGCTTGCCGAGCGCCTGACAGGCCATGTCGTAAAGGTCCCCGTCCGGGCACAGCGCGTGCAGCCGGGCGTACAGCAGCAGCAGCGGCACGCTCATTGCAAGGCCGAGCAGGGCCGTGAGCCACGAGTCCTGTTCGGCTTTCATGCTGCCGCCCGTGACGAGGGACGAGCCAAGTTCAAAAAGGAGCAGCATGCAGACCGCCTGCCGGGGCGTTATTTTATCGCGCATTGTCTGCCTCCTCAGTCCGCGACGCTCGAAACGCCGCTGCTTATAATGACGACCTCCGCGCGGATGCGAAAGCGCACCTTGGAAAAGTTGGTCTTCCAGTCCGGACCGAGCGCCTTCCACGCGGCGGGGTCCGTTTCTTTCAGGCGCTTTCCGATGCCGATGATGTCGCTGCGATAGCTGTGCTGCGCGAGATCTGCAATGTGGTTAAGGTCGTGCTCGACGTTTTTTTCGAGCGCATAGGCGGTCTTTTCCGTCTGCGCGCGGTCGAGAAAGTCCGTCTTGCTCTGCACCTCCCCGATTTTGACGCGAAGCTTCACGCGGACCTCCGCCGTGACCGTGCCGTCCGGCGCGCGGGAGAGCTTCGTGTCCGTCTTTGCCTTGTAAATTTCGAAGGAGGTGTGGTAAAACGGGCTGTCGGCGGACTCGAACGTCATGAGGCCCGTTTTGTATTCTCCGCGCAGCATGGAAAGCTGCGCCGCCTGCTTTTCCGTGAGCCAGCCGACGAGGCGGTCGCCCGAAAAGGCGCCCTCGCCGCACAGCCGCGCCACGTCCTCGCCGTCGATCTGCGTGCGCTCCAGCGCCGGGACCGTAATCTCCAGCCCCTGCGTCTCGAGCATGTCGTAGATCTGATAGTCCTTGTCCCTGCCGGCGCAGCCGTCGAATTTTTCGCAGGTCTTCAAGAGATCGCAGATGCGGTAGGAGACGATCGTAGTGGTCAGGCCCTTTGTGAGCAGAATGTCCCGCCCGCTGCAGCCGCGCGCGACGACAATGTTCATGGTCGTGCGCAGCTCGTGGTTGCGCAGCGGCAGGTCGAGCAGCTCCCGGATGCCGCTGCGGGCAAGGCTTTCGCCGATCACCATGAGCTTGCAGTGGCCAAAATAGAGTTTCTTCGAGGAGACATCCATGAGCTGCCGGACGGCTTCAAACACGGTGTCGCCCTCGGCCTCCATGACGTGCGACTCGAACTGGCTCTTCTCGCCCTTGCCAACGGTCACAATCTCCACCGAGAGGTGCAGGCGCTTTCCCTCGCGCCCGACGTCGAACGCCATGCCGGAGACGTTGATCTGCTCGTCGATCTCGACATAGTTCCAGCAGCCGGAGAGCAGAAACAGCTGCACCACCGCCAGCAGGAGGACGGTAATTTTTTTCTTCATTTCAGTTCTTCCTCACAGGGTCGCGGCGTTCAAAGACGGGCCGCGTCTTCATGAAATACCACGGCGCGCGCACGGCGTTGTCCTTCATCTCCTGTGGCCGGACGGCGGAGACCTGCGACATATACACCGTGCCGAAGGACTCGAGCGAAAACAGGTGGATCACCAGCGCCGCCATCACGAACGCAAAGCCGAAGAGTCCGAGGATCGCCGCGGCGAACAGCGACAGAAAGCGGACGAGGATCGTCGCGCCCTTGACCTTTGGGTTGATGAGGCCCGTGATCGCCGTGATCGCAACGACGATCACCATCGGCGCGGAGATGAGTTTTGCCTGCACCGCCGCCTGCCCGATCACGAGCGCGCCGACGATCGACAGCGCCTGTCCGATGTTCGAGGGCATGCGGATGCCCGTTTCGCGGATGATCTCAAAGATGATGAGCATGATAAAACACTCTAAAAAGGTCGGAAACGGAATGCCCTGATGCGCCTGCATGACGCTAAGGGCGAGGTTCGTCGGGATCATTTCGCGGTGGAAGGTCGTGAATGCGACGTACACCGCCGGAATGCTCACCGACAGCAGAAAACCGAGAATGCGCAGCATCCGGCCCATCGAGGCAAAATAGAAGTTGAGATAGTAGTCGTCGTCCGCCTGAAAATTTTCGATGAAGAGATAGGGCAGCGTCAGCACCATGGGGGTGCCATCCACCAGCAGCGCGATGCGGCCCTCGAGGAGCCTTCCCGCCACGACGTCCGGGCGCTCCGTCGTGCCGATGGTCTTGAAGGGCGAGTGTTTGTCGTCCTTGATGAGCTCGGCAATGTAATTCGAGTCCAGCACGCCGTCGATGTCGATCAGGTCGAGGCGGCGCTCGAGCTCCGCGAGCAGGGCGGGATCCGTCAGGCTCTCGAGATAGACGATGCAGGCGCGCGTGTCCGAGCGCGTGCCAAAGCTGCGGAATTTCATCTTGAGGTCCGGCGTATGCAGCTTGCGGCGCACGAGCGAGAGGTTCACGAGGATCGCCTCCGTGAAGCCCTCGCGCGGGCCGCGCAGAGCCTTTTCGCTGTCCGGCTCCGAGACGGCGCGGGTCGGAAACCCCTTCGAGCTCACAATGAGGCCCATACCGCTGCCCTCGGCAAAGACAAGCGTGTCGCCCGCGATGAGTCCTTTGACAAGCTCCGCAACGCAGGCCTCGCGCCGGATATCGTTGGCGGCGAGGACGTCGCGCGAGAGCTCCTCCGCTGGGTCGTCCGAAAGGCCGAGCGCCGCCGTTTCAATGATGGGCTTGACGATATATTCGTCGACGATCTGGTTGCTCGCCATGCCGTCGATGAAAAAAATGCAGCATCGCGCCTTCGGGCGCAGGCGGTTTTCCACCCGGCGCTCGACGACCGTGCCGTCATTTTTGAAAATTCGTTTGATGAGCGCGACGTTCGCTTCGAGCGACGAAGTCAACACCGCGCCGCCGTAATCCATCGCGCCTGTCTCGTCCGGTCTGATGGGTTTTTTGATGTTATTTGAGTCCAAGCAGACGCATCCCTTCCCCGAAGTTGTCTGCTTTCAGTCTTTCCCAAACGGACAAAATGCATCCCATGAAAATTTTGTGAAAAAAAGATTTTCTATTGGCGCAAACTGTGATATAAGCATTATTGATGGGAACACTATTTCAACGCTCCGGAAACGAAATGTTTTCCGCGGAGAGACCGCGCCGTCGTCCCGTCCGGCGGCGTACAGACAAAATCCAGACAAGAAGGGAGCCTGAACATGAATTTGATCGGCAGCAAAAAAGGGGGCGTCACGCCCGAGCAGCTCGAAGCGCTGGACGCCTGGTGGCGTGCTTCGAACTACCTCGCCGCAAGCGAGCTCTATCTTTTGGACAACCCGCTCCTGCGCGATCCCCTCACGGAGGATGTCATCAAGAAAAAAATCGTCGGCCACTGGGGCACCGTGCCCGGACAGAACTTCATTTACACGCATCTCGACCGCGTTATCAACAAATATGACCTCGACATGATCTACATTTCCGGCCCGGGTCACGGCGGCAACGCCATGCTCGCCCAGGACTGGCTCGACGGCAGCTACAGCGAGGTCTATCCGAACGTCAGCCAGGACTACGAGGGCCTGCGGAAATTCGTCCGCCAGTTCTCCTTCCCCGGCGGCACATCCAGCCACGTCGCGCCCGAGGTCCCCGGCTCCATCAGCGAGGGCGGCGAGCTCGGCTACTCTCTGGCCCACGCCTTCGGCGCGGTGTTCGATAACCCCGACCTCATTGCGGCCTGCGTTGTGGGCGACGGCGAAGCCGAGACCGGCCCGCTCGCGACGGCCTGGCACTCCGACAAGTTCATTAACCCCGTGACGGACGGCACCGTCCTGCCGATTTTGCACCTCAACGGCTACAAGATCAGCAACCCGACCGTCTTCTCCCGCATCTCCCACGAGGAGATCAAGTCCTTCTTCGAGGGCTGTGGCTGGAAGCCCTATTTCGTCGAGGGCGACGACCCCATGACCATGCACAAGCTCATGGCCGAGACGATGGACAAGGTCATCTCCGAAATTCTCTCCATCCGCAAAAAGGCCCGCGCCGAGGGCAACTACGAGCGCGTCAAGTGGCCGATGATCGTTCTGCGCACCCCGAAGGGCTGGACCGGCCCGAAGGTCGTCGACGGCAAAACCATTGAAGGCACGTTCCGCGCCCATCAGGTGCCGATGACGATGGAGGACCCGACGCATCTGCCCATCCTCGAAACGTGGCTGCGCAGCTACCGTCCGGAGGAGCTTTTCGACAAGGACGGCCGTCCGGCAAAGATTTTGCGCGACTTTGCCCCGAAGGGCACGCGCCGCATGGGTGCAAACCCGCACGCCAACGGCGGTCTTCTCCTGCGCGACCTGCGGATGCCCGATTTTCGCGACTACGCCGTGGACGTGCCCGCGCCGGGCGCGATCGAGGCGCAGGACATGATCGAGCTCGGCGGCTTTGTCCGCGACATCTTCAAGCTCAACCGCGACGCGCAGAACTTCCGCGTCTTCGGCCCGGACGAGACGATGTCCAACCGCCTCGGCAAAGTCTTTGAGGAGACGAGCCGCGACTTCAACGGCGAGCTCCTCGACACGGACGAATACCTCTCCGCGACGGGCCGCGTCATGGACTCCATGCTCTCCGAGCACATGTGCGAGGGCTGGCTCGAGGGCTATCTGCTCACCGGCCGCCACGGCTTTTTCAACAGCTACGAGGCCTTTATCCGCATCGTCGACTCGATGTTCTCACAGCACGCCAAATGGCTCAAGGTCTGCCGCCAGCTCCCGTGGCGTCAAGACATCGCCTCGCTCAACTATATCCTCTCCTCGAACGTCTGGCAGCAGGACCACAACGGCTTCACGCACCAAGACCCGGGCTTCCTCGACCACGTCGCGAACAAGAAGTCCGACGTCATTCGCATCTATCTCCCGCCCGACGCGAACTGCCTGCTGTCGACCTTTGACCACTGCATCCGCAGCCGCAACTTCGTAAACGTCATGGTCACCTCCAAGCACCCGCGTCCCCAGTGGCTCACAATGGATCAGGCCGTCAAGCACTGCACACAGGGCATCGGCATCTGGGCGTGGGCCTCGACCGACCAGGGACAGGAGCCGGACGTCGTCATGGCCTGCTGCGGCGACACGCCGACGCTTGAAACGCTCGCGGCGGTGACGATCCTCCGCAGGGAGCTGCCGGAGATCAAGATCCGCGTCATCAACGTCGTCGACCTCATGCGCCTCCAGCCGCGCAGCGAGCATCCGCACGGCATGACCGACACGGACTACGACATGCTCTTCACGAAGGAAAAGCCCATCGTCTTCGCCTTCCACGGCTACCCGACGCTGGTGCATGAACTGACCTACCGCCGCCACAACCGCAACCTCCACGTACGCGGCTACAAGGAGGAGGGCACGATCACGACACCGTTCGACATGCGCGTGCAAAACGACATTGACCGCTTCCATCTCGTTATGGACGTCGTCTACCGTCTGCCGCAGCTCGGCAACCGCGGCGCGTTCCTCATCCAGAAGATGAAGGACAAGCTCGTCGAGCACAAGCAGTATATCGACAAGTACGGCATGGATATGCCGGAGATCACAGATTGGAAATGGACCGCGGAATAATCCCGCAAAAAGAAGCAGGGGGCGAAAGCCCCCTGCTTCTTTTCGCACCCGACAGGGCGCGGGGGATCGCCCCCGCAAGGACGCTGGGGGCCGCCTGCCCTGTCACCCTCGCGGCCCGAGAATAACGGGTTCCATCTGCCGCCCCTCGAGCGCCGCCGCAACGGTGTCCTTCAGCAGCGACAGGTCCGAGATCATCGAGTTCGGCTTCCCCTGCGGGTCGTCCTGCCGGAACGGCACAAAGTAGATATTTTTGCGGTTTAACAGCTCGCCGATGTTCTTCGCGTTCGTCCCCAGCGCGTCGTTCGTAGAAATCGCGATGACGACCGGGCGGCCGTTTCTGAGGTGTGACTTGCACGCCATCGTCACGGTGCTGTCGGCAATGCCGTTTGCAAGCTTCGCGAGCGTGTTGCCCGTGCAGGGCGCAACCGCGAGGACGTCGAAGAGCTGCTTCGGGCCGATCGGCTCTGCCTCCGGGATCGTGCAGATGACGTCCCGCCCCGTGATCTCCCGCAGACGCTCCCGCGCGTTTTCCGCGCAGCCGAAGCGGGTGTCCATACCCGCCGCGTTTTCGGACATGATTGCCGTGAGCTCGCAGTCCTCCGCAATCGCCTCCGCAATCGGCATGATTTTTGAAAAGGTACAGAAGGAGCCGCAGACCGCAAGCCCCAGCTTTGTTTTTGGCATGGTATTCCTCCCGCTTTTTTTACGCGCGTTTTTCGCGCAGGATGTTCAAAACCGTCCCGCCCACGATCCGGCCCGCCGTCTCCGGGGCCGTCTCCGCCGGCAGACCCAGCGCCCAGATCACGTTTCGGTCGAGCACCTTCGCCGCCTCGAGATCAAAGCCGCCGGGCCGCGACGCGAGATCGAGACACACCGCGTCCGGCCGCAGCTTCGCGATCCGCTCCGCCGTGAAGATGCGCGCAGGGACCGTGTTCACAACCGTGTCGAAGTCTCCCAGTTCCTCAGAGAGCGTGCGCGTGTCAAGCGCCTCGAAGCCATTTGCGCGGATGTACGCCTTGTCGCCGTCGTTTCGCGCTGAGACGGTCACATGCGCACCGAGCGCGCGCAGGCGGGTCGCAAGCAGCTTTCCGATGCGCCCGTAGCCCGCGATCAGCACACGGCTGTCCCAGATCGTCAGGGGCGAGGCGCGCAGCAGCTCGTCGATCGCGCCCTCCGCCGTGGCGAGCGCGTTGAGCGCGACCAGCTCCTCGCGTTTGTAATAGTCCACGAGCTCCAGCCCCCACTCCCGCGCCGCGCGCAGGACCCGTTCGTTCGGCAGGCCGCCGCAGACGAGCGCCGTTTTCGGCAGCACCGCCAGGATCGGTTCAATATCATAGGAAAAGGCGCTCAGCGGCGCGTTGAGCTTCCCGCCCGGACCGAGCACCGGCAACGGCAGGACCGCGCAGTCGGTCTCACCCATCGCGCAGGGCGTCAGCGCGCAGCTCTCCGTGAGCGCCGCAGGCGCCTCGTCGAGCGCAAAGCAGCAGACCTCGTGCCCCTCCCCGCGCAGCATCGCAGCGAGATATGCAAAGCGCAGGTCCCCGCCGACGATCAAAAATTTCATTTCGACCACATCCTTCCGTGTTCACACCAGTTTATGCCGCGCCCGCCGCGGGGTGCAAAAAGGGCCTCCGGGAAATTCTCCCGGAGGCCCTTTCTCTGTTCGGTTTATCGCACGAAGCTGTTGGAAAGGAACTTGAATTTGCCGTCCTTGCAGGTGAAGGTCACGATGCAGCCGCTCACGGCGCCGGCGTCGGGGTCATAAAAATTGCCGTCAAAGGTGCAGGTGAGCTGATATTTGTCGCCGCCGAGCGCCTTGCCCGCGGCGCTGAGACTCGGCAGCTGGTTCGTGTCGCCGTGGAAAAAAAGATAGGCGTCGTTCGCCTGGTCGTATTCCCAGTCGAGCTTCGAGTGCATCTGTTTGAGGGAATAGCCCGTTTTTTCCTTGAGGAAGGCGTCAATCTGCGCCGCTTTCAAAACGGTGCAATCCGTCTCCGGGGCATCCTCCCCGAGTGCGGCGTTGTAGGCGTTGGCGATGGACTGCGCATCCGCCGCCGGCGTGATGCCCGCACCGACATAGAAGATCTGGCCGAGATTCGCGTCGCGCACGTCGCTGTACTCGGAGAGCAGAAAGCCGTAGTTATCGGCGCTGTTGAGCTGCTTTGCAAAGGACTGCAGTTCGTCATTCGTCAGCGCCCGCGCGGCCTCCGGCGACGCGGCGGACGGCGACGGGGAACCGGACGGCGTCTCGCTCGTCTGCGCGGAGGCGAACGGTGAGCTCTGCGCCGCCGGCGCGGCGGACTTCCGGCCCAGCAGAAAGGCGATCAGCACGGCGGCCGCCGCTGCGCAGATGATGATGGCGATTTTTTTGTTCATTCTTCTCCTCTTTCTCAAAGGCCGCCCCCGGCGGCTTTTTTCCCAAGCAAAGGGGCGCGACAGGCCATCGGAGCCGCCGCGCTCTTCGTCTGTCTTCAGTTGGACGCATCGATCAGGTCGTTGCACCATTTGACAGAATTGATATACGCCTCGTTGATGACCTCACCGCTGATGCCGTTTTTGCGGGAGAATTTTGTGATCTCTTCCCAGTTGGAATACTCGTAGTTGCGGAAAAAGCGCAGCAGTTCGGAGTAAGGCCCCTCGTCCGTCAGCAGGGAGTCGCGGATCTCGTCCGCCACGGGGATCTCCTCGAGCAGTTCCTCCTGCGACTTGTCGAGCGCGATGTGCAGCAGGGACAGCAGCCCCGTCATAAAGATGTGGCGCGCATCCTTCGGCGGCTGGAAGCTCGTGGCAAGCTGTTCACCGAAGTGGGCGCGGATGAGGCTCAGCCGCACAAGCTCGAGCGGCTTTTCGTCTGCCACGCCGCGCAGGGCCAGAACGGAGATCCATTTTTTGAGGTTTTCCTCGCCGAGCAGCGTCACCGCCATGAAGATCGAGGACACGCGCGTTCGCAGGCCGACCGAGGCGGAGTTAAGCAGCCGCAGCAGCTTGTAGGACAGCGCAACGTCCGAGGAGATGACGGAGGCAATCTCGTCAAAATCGACGTAGTCGTCCGTACTCGTGAGCTGCAGAAGCCGGAAATAGTTGACCTTGAGCGGTTCAATATCCTTTTCCTTTTTGACCACGATCTCCTTGTTGAAGTAGTAGCCCTCAAAAAGATTGAAGCCACGCTTCTGTGCCGCCATGAATTCCTCGTTGGAGGAGATTTCTGAGGCGATATAGGTCTTGTCGGGATAGGCGCTGATGATGCGGGCCTGTTCCGCCGGGCCCATGGTGGTGGGATTAAAGCGGCAGTAGTCCGCAAGACCGATGAGCTCCTTGTCAAGATTTTCCCTGTCGAGGTTGACAAGGGCGAGCGAATAGCCGTAGTCGTGGAGCTGCTTGTACAGCGCGATCTGTTCGCGCGGGACGTTACGGGCTGAATAGATTTGAATGACAAATTTGTCCTTCGGCAGATGCTTGAGCGCCGCTTGATTGAAGAGCTGTTTTGTAAACGAAATGAAGTATTTGGAGCCGTCGCGGATATCGTTGAGGCCGAGCGCGTCGAGCGTGCGGTCAAATTCGGACAGGCTCACCATGCCGGCGTCGGTCTCGTCCGGGCGGTCGCTGTCAACAAGCTCATAGCCGTAGGTGTTGCCGTTTTTGAGCAGGATCGGCTGGATGTTGATATACATGTCCTTGAACTGCTTGGCCTCGTCGAAGTCCTCCTCAAAAAGGACGATGCGTTTGCGCCCGCCCGCCTTTGCGCGGTAAAGGGCAATGTCGGCGCGGCGCAGAAGTTCGGAGAGATTGTTGCCGTGCTCCGGGAAAAAGGACACACCCATGCTCAGCGTGCAGCGGTCCTCAATGTTCGGCATCGTGTAGTTGAGCAGAGTTTTTTTCAGCAGGGTCATATAATACTCGCGCATTTCGTCAAAACTCGAAAAGCGTCCGGGGGAGTTTTTATAGAGAAGGACAAATTCGTCGCCGCCAAGACGGTAAATGTGGCCGCGGAAATCCTCCTCGCTGAGCAAATGCGTCGTCAGCCGCTGAAGCATGGCGTCGCCGGTGTTGTGGCCGTAAGTATCGTTGATCGTCTTGAAGTTGTCGAGATCGAAAATCGCGACAATGCCGCTGAGCTTCTTCTGGCGGATCTCCGGGACCATCATCTCGAAGTCCTCCTTGAGCTTTGTGCGGGTCGGCACGCCAGTCAGCTGGTCGATATAGGCGAGGTTGTACATTTTCTGCTTGGCGCCGCGTTCCTCGTCGACGTCGCGCAGGACCAGCGACGTCGCGGTCTTCCCGTCCGTCCATTCGACGGTGTTGCGGGTGACAGCGAAGACGCGGCCGTCCTCGTCACGGATGTCGGCGGTCACGGGGTCGCTGCCGCGCTGCGTGCAGACGTCGCAGAGCTGCGGAAAAAAGCAGGAATAGCCGCGTTTGCAGTTTGTTAAGGAGTGTTCCTCCGGGTCAATGCGGGCGCGCGCTGGTTCGTTCATGGCAAGCATGGAGCAGTTGCCGTTTCTGACGATCGCGATCTCCGCGTCAAAGGCGTCAATGACGCTCGTGAGTGTCTTTTCCGTCTGATTATTCTTTTTTCCCGCGTTGAACATGAACACACCCCCATAAAAAAATCTGCATTTTCGTGGCATGAATTTTCTGGTTAAGTAATAATTATAGCACTGTTTTGTTGTAATTGCAACGCATCATCGGACTGTATTTGCCGCCTTTTCCCGAAAAAAATGCACTTTTGAAGCAAAAGAGTGCAGGACAAGCATATATAAAAAACCTGCAGTACAAAGTACTGCAGGTTTGGCAGGGGCGCAAGGCTTCGAACCCTGGGCCTACGGTTTTGGAGACCGTCGCTCTACCAGCTGAGCTACACCCCTATATAAACTTGTTTTCCGTCTCCCGCCCCATTCCACGCCTTTCGTCCAACGTCTCCGCTTCCGAAGAAAGCCCAGCGCAGCGGATTCCTAAGGAAAAAAGAAGAGGGAAGGGGCGGATATGGAGCTTTCGGCTTCAGCCGGAAGCGAAATGGAGCGAGTTTCCTCTGACGTAGTGGTGGGCCTTCAGGGACTCGAACCCCGGACCGACCGGTTATGAGCCGGCTGCTCTAACCAACTGAGCTAAAGGCCCATAATATTGTTTGGAAACTGCAATCACCGGTCCTTTAACAATATTGCCGTCACGATATTCGTGACGGCAATACCGTTAAAAGTGGCTCCTCCTGTCTGACTCGAACAGACGACCCTGCGGTTAACAGCCGCATGCTCTACCGACTGAG
>JAKOSQ010000333.1 GCA_029777215.1 Bacillota bacterium | reverse complement strand
CCGACAAGCAGATGGTCATGATGGAGGTCATCCTCTATCTCTACGACGAGGCCAAGAAGCTCACCTCCAAGAGCATCCCCCTCAGTCAACTCGTCGCCACCGGCATCTTCAGCGAGCTCTACCGCATGAAGTTCGACCTCGGCGAAGGCAAGACGAAGGATTATTTCATCGGGCGCATCGACGAGGCCATGGGCAAAGTCCGCGCCGGAAACGAATGAGAGGTGAGCTGCATTGAGAATTGAATATACAGGCTTATCGGAAATGCAGGGTTCCCTGATCGCGCTTGAGGGCGTATCGGGCGTCACCTACGACGAACTCGCGGAGATCACCCTCGAGAGCGGCGAGCGCCGCTTCGGCCGCGTCATCCGCATCGACGGCGACCGCGTCGTCCTCCAGGTCCTTGAAGGTACCGAGGGCATCGACATGGAGCACGTCAACACGCACTTCACCGGCCGCCCGATCCGCATGCCGCTGTCGAAGGAGATCCTCGGCCGCATCTTTGACGGCGCCGGCAAACCCCTCGACGGCCTCAAGGAAGTCTACCCCGAGGAGCGCCGCGACATCAACGGTTCCGCGATCAACCCCGTCTCCCGCAAATATCCGCGCAGCTGCATCCTGACCGGTATCTCCTCCATCGACGCGACGTCGACGCTGATCCGCGGCCAGAAGCTGCCGATCTTCTCCGGCGCCGGCATGTCCCACAACGAGCTGGCCGCCCAGATCGTCCGCCAGGCCCACACCATCGACAGCGACGAGGAATTCGCGATCGTCTTCTGCGCGATGGGCGTCAAGAACGACACCGCGGAATTCTTCCGCAAGGACTTCCAGGATTCCGGTGCGCTTGGCCGCGTCGTCATGTTCCTCAACATGGCCTCCGACCCGATCATCGAGCGTATCCTCGCGCCGCGCTGCGCGCTGACCGCCGCCGAGTACCTCGCCTTCCGCCACGGCTACCACGTCCTCGTCATCATGACCGATATGACGAGCTACTGCGAAGCGCTGCGTGAGTTCTCGTCCTCCAAGGGCGAGATCCCGTCCAGAAAGGGCTTCCCGAGCTATATGTACTCCGACCTCGCCTCCATCTACGAGCGCGCCGGCATGATCCACGGACTGCCCGGCAGCGTTACGCAGGTGCCGATCCTCACGATGCCGAACGACGACATCTCCCACCCGATCCCCGACCTCACGGGCTACATCACCGAGGGCCAGATCGTTCTCTCCCGCGACCTCGAGCAGAAGGGCATCTATCCGCCGGTCTCCATCCTCCCGTCGCTTTCCCGTCTGATGAAGGACGGCACCGGCGAGGGCTTCACGCGCGAGGACCACGCGGACCTGTCGAACCAGCTCTTCGCCTCCTACAGTGCCGTTGCGGACGCGAGAAGCCTCGCCTCCGTCATCGGCGAAGACGAGCTCGCTGAGACCGACAAACTCTATATCGCCTTTGGCCGCCGCTTTGAAAAGGAGTTCATCTCCCAAGGTATGCGCGAAAACCGCACGCTCGAGCAGACACTCGACCTCGGCTGGGACCTGCTTTCGATGCTGCCGCGCTCCGAGCTGGGCCGTGTGTCCGACAAGCTGCTCGACAAGTATTATCACGGCGATAAATAAGCGGTCGACCCAAAAACGATCAAGGAGGTGAGCGGGCATGGCAACCAATCTGCCGCCGACAAAAGGCAATCTGATGGCCGCGAAGCGCTCGCGTGAGCTCGCGCTGACCGGCTTCGACCTCATGGACAAAAAGCGCAACATCCTCATCCGTGAGTTAATGAGCCTCATCGACGATGCGTATGCGCTGCAGGAAAAGATCGACACGACCTTCTCCGAAGCCTATCTCGCGCTGCGCCGGGCAGAAATTTCAATGGGCGGCTGCGACGAGATCGCGATGGCGATGCCGGTCGACAAGACCGTCCGCGTCCGCTACCGCAGCGTCATGGGCGTTGAGATCCCGACGGTCGCGGCGGACGAGACGGACACGAGCGTCGTCCCCTACGGCTTTCTCGGCACAACGTCCGCGCTCGACGAAGCGTACAAAAAGTTCATCAAGGTCAAGGAACTGACCATTGAAATGGCGGAGCTGGAAAACAGCATCTACCGCCTCGCGTATTTCATCAAGAAGGCGCAGAAGCGCGCCAACGCGCTCCATAACATCGTCATCCCCGGTCTGGACGAGGACATCGCCCGCATCGGCGAGGAGCTCGAGGAAAAGGAACGCGAGGAGTTCGTCCGACTCAAGGTCATCAAGGCCCAGAAGAAGACGAAGGCTCAGATGAAAGCATAAAATACGCCGAAAGGCGAAAAAAAGGAAGCCTGCCGTCGGCAGACTTCCTTTTGCTATATCGTTTACATCCCGCACTGCCGCTTTGCGGCCTCGACGACGTGGTTTACGAGCACCGAGGTCGTCACGGTGCCGACGCCGCCGGGGACCGGGGTGATGGCCGCGACGGTTTGGCTCGCGGCGTCAAAGTCGGCGTCGCCGCACATTTGGCCGTCGACGAAGTTGATGCCGACGTCTACGACCGTCTGCCCGGCGGAGAAGCACTCGCCGCCGACGACCTTCGCCCGGCCCGCCGCCGTGATGACGATCTCGCCCCCACGCACGACGGCGGGGAGGTTTTCGGTCTTCGTGTGGCAGACGGTCACCGTGGCGTTTTTCGCGAGCAGCAGCATGGCAACCGGCTTGCCAACGACGAGACTGCGCCCGACGACGACCGCCCGTTTGCCCTTGCAGTCGATCTGATAGTGATCCAAAATCTCGATGCAGGCCTGCGCCGTGCAGGGGGCGAAGCCCTCGCCGCTGCCGGTGAAGACGCCCGCGAGCGAGCCGTCCGTCACGCCGTCGACGTCCTTGTCGGGCGAGAGCGCCGCGCGAACCGCATTCTGGTCAAAGCGCTTCGGCAGCGGAAGAAACAGCAGCACCCCGTGGACGGCGTCATCCCGGTTGAGCGCGTCAATCTGCGCGAGCAGAGCCTCCTGCGAGATGTCCTCCGGCAGCGTGACCTTTTTGCAGGCGACACCCACGCGCTCACAGCGCTTCACAGCGCCGTTTTCGTAGGCAAGATCGTCCTCCCGTGCGCCGACGCGGACGAGCGCGAGCGTCGGCGTCATGCCCTTTCCGGCGAGGAGAGCAATGTCCGCCTTCGAGCGCTCGTCGATTGCTTTGGCGACCGGCGCGCCCTTGAGTTCTTCAGCCATTCGACACCTCACTTCAGCTTTGCGAGTACGGCGGAATAGGTCTCGTCCGCGTGCTTCCCGCAGGTTTCCAGAAGGCTCTCCGCCTCGTCGATGAGCTCCTGCGCGTATTCGCGGTCTGCCATGAGCTTTGCATTGACAAAGACGTTGAGCGACGCGCCCTGCAGCGCTGTCTTGCAGCAGAGAACGCCGACGCCTACGTCGGACTGCATGAGCGCGCTGCCCTTTTCGGCGAGCTCGGCGTGCAGGTCGATCGCGCGGGCGGCGGTGCGCATGATCTCCATCGGCGCGGAGCAGGCGACACGCAGCGCGTCCTCCAGCTTTTCCGCGCGCGCGGGATCGTCCTTCGGGATGCCGTAGGCCAGCGAGAGCGGCTCAAAGCAGCGGGCGTCCTCGTCGATCTCCGCGAGCAGTTCCGCGCGGAGCATGTCCGCCTGCTCGAGAATGCGCTTGAGGTCCGGCTCGTACGCGGCGTATTTTTTCTTCCCGGTCGTGAGATTTCCGACCATCGACGCGAGCGCCGTCCCGATTGCGCCGACCAGCGCCGAGGCGCCGCCGCCGCCGGGAACGGGTGCGGAAGAGGCGAGCACATCGGTGAACGCCTGCGCGGTCATATCTGAGTAAGGCATAGCGATCCCTCCCAATCAAATTATACAAAGAATTCTATCATAATTTAGCGCAATAAGCAAGAATGCGCATTGCACAAAGCGGTTTTTGGCGCTTTTGCCGCAGTATGGATGGGCATTGTTATCACACGAAAGCAATACAGTAAAGCGCGAAATTATTTCGTTTTGAATGTCTCAATTATGCTTCAAACTGTCCGAAATTATAAAATAAAATGGCGGTAATTGTCGCAATAGTGTATTACAAAACACGAACTTGTGCAATTTCACCAGTAGTTTAAACCGATTTTGTGCGTTTACACAATTGACACTTTAAGGCTCCCGTGGTAACCTTTCTATAGGCTGAAAGATAATTTTGGCCACTAAGGGACAAGTTCCCGATGTTCGCAAATGCCGCTCGGCCGGCCGGTCCCTGTGATCCTGACGGCACTCGAGACAGACCTTTCGACGGCGCGATCAATTTAAATTTTATGGAGGTCATTTATTATGGCATACACCATGGATACAGTCGTTGGCGATATCCTCGCTAACCCGGAAGCACTCGCAATTATGGATTCCATCATCCCCGGCACTTCCAAGAACCCGATGATGAAGATGGCTAAGGGCTTCACCCTTGCTAAGATCGCTAAGACTCCGGCTGCTAAGATCCCCGAAGCAAAGATCCAGGAATTCCTCGATGCTTGCGCTGCAAAGGGCATTGGCTAAGCTATAAATACCTAAACACCGGATTGAGTTTTCCCTTTGCATCGCCTCACCGTCAGGAGGCGTCGGCATGGAATGAAAACTTGTAATGGTTTTTGGCAGCACGTCGGTTCGCCGGCGTGCTGTTTTTTTACTATGGCGCCCCGACGGAAAACGATCCTGTTTTCAGCCCGGCACGATTATACTTGACCCGGGAGGGATGGCTTATGGAACGCAAAAAAATGCTTATTTCCGGTTTCTTTTTCACCTTTATCATCGGAACGCTGATGCACTTCACCTATCACTGGACCGGCTGCTCGGCGATCACCGGGCTGTTTGTGCCCGTTAACGAAAGCATGTGGGAGCACCTCAAAATGCTCGCGATTCCAATGCTCCTCTTCGGCCTCTTTGAAAAGCGGGGCTACGCGAAGGAACTGAAAAACTTCTGGCCGGCGCGCCTGCTCTCCATTGTCAGCGGCATGGTGATCCTCGTGCTCTTCTACGATCTCTGGCTCGTGGTAGCCGGGGACGGCGGACTCACGCTCGACATCATCGACTTTGTCGTCGGCGTGGCCCTCGCGTGGGTCATCAACGGCAAGTTGCTTGCCTCGGGACGCTTTGCGTCCAAAACGGCGCGGACCCTCGCCGCGGTCGGCATCGCCGCGCTGCTGGCGATCTTCTTCGTCTTTACCTGGCAGCCGCCGCAGGTCAACTTCTTCCGCGACCCACCCACAGGGACCTTCGGTCCTGTCAAATAAGCGTGCCGGCACAGCACCGGCGCCCGGCCGCCGCTTTGGAGCTTCTCGCCCCGAAGCGGCGGCTTTTTAAAAAATATTTTGTCTGGGCTATTGACAAAGTGACAGGGCGAGTGTATTATTGCCATGTTGTATTAATAAACCAACACAATAACACAGCGACACAGTCGCGGAAAGGCAGTGTGCAATGGCCTGGCAGTTTTCAAGCGAGAGACCGATCTATGTGCAGGTCTCCGATCAGATCGTTTCGAACATTTTGACCGGCGTGTACAAAAAGGGAGAAAAATTGCCCAGCGTGCGCGAATTTGCGTCCCTCGCGGCGGTCAATCCGAACACCGTACAGCGGGCGCTTTCGGAACTCGAGAGCGTTGGCTTGATCGAGACGCAGCGCAACACCGGAAAATTTGTAACGCAGCAGGGGGAGGCAATCGAAATGGCACGGGAAAAACGCGGGGAGGTTCTGGCGTCAGAATTTCTCAAGAGTATGGCGGCATTGGGCTACAGCCCCGAGCAGACGATCAGTCTGCTGCAGCGGGCGCAGATCAGGGAGGTGAAGAGCGATGAGTGCAACGCTTGAATGCAGGGATTTGAAAAAGAGCTACGGACCCAACATGGCGCTGTCCGGTCTCAACATTGAGCTGCCGGCCGGCAAGATCATCGGTCTGCTCGGCCCGAACGGCAGCGGCAAGACGACGCTCATCAAGCTCGCCTGCGGTCTTCTGACGCCGACGGAGGGCGAGATCAAGGTCTGCGGCCAACAGCCCGGCACCGAGAGCAAGGCGCTCGTGAGCTATCTGCCCGAGCGCACCTATCTGCCGCAGTGGATGACGGTTACGGACTGCATGGACTATTTCCAGGATTTCTACCCGGACTTCGACTATCAGCGCGCAGTCTCGATGCTCGAGAGCCTCCATGTTCCGGCAAAGGCCCGCATGAAGACGCTCTCCAAGGGCACCAAGGAAAAGGTGCAGCTTGTGCTGGTCATGTCCCGCCGCGCGAAGCTCTATCTGCTCGACGAGCCGATCGGCGGCGTGGACCCCGCGGCCCGCGACTACATTTTAAATACGATCATCTCGAACTATTGCGAGGACTCCACGATCCTCATTTCTACCCACCTCATCGCGGACATTGAAAAGGTCCTTGACGAGTTCATCTTCATCCAGAACGGTCAGATTGTCTCCTACGCTTCGACGGACGCGCTGCGCGAGGACAAGGGTAAGTCCGTCGACGAGTATTTCAGGGAGGTGTTCAGATGCTGAGTAAACTGATAAAATATGATTTCAAGGCGCTCTCGCGCGTCCTGCTGCCGACCATGGCCGCCGTCGCGGGCGCTTCGCTGATCGCGACACTCAGCTTCCTGTTCACCGAGAAGTCCTATTCCAGCGCGAACAATGGCGGCCTTGCAACGATGCTCGGCGGCCTCCTCGCTGTGGTCATGGTGCTCGCGATCATCGCGGCATGCTTCCTCGTGTTCTTCATCATCTGCGCCCATTTCTACCGGAACCTTATGACGGACGAGGGCTACCTCACCTTTACGCTGCCGGTCAAAACGAGCGAGATCCTCTGGTCAAAGCTCATCACCGCGATGCTCTGGACGATCATCAGCGTCGTCGTCATCGGCCTTTGCGTGCTGATGTTCGTCGGCTTGAGCACCGCGGCCTCCGGCGACGGCAGGCAGCTGTTCGCTCAGATCAGCGACGCGCTCCGGCAGATGTTCGCGCTGTTCAACACCCAAAGCGCTCTGATCGTCTTTGAAGCCGTCCTCTGTGTCCTCGTCATGTTGGCCTTTTCCATCCTGCACATCTATCTTGCGCTGGTCATCGGCGGCGTCGTGTCCCACAGACACAAGATCCTCGCGGGCATCGGCTTCTACTTCGTCATCAGCATCGTCGTCTCCATTCTCACGGCGATCGCGCAGTATTACTTCGGCAGTTCGCTCATCGGCGGCATCAACGGCATGGGCTCAGTCATCTTCAATCCCCAGAACGAGATCGAAGCGGCGAACCAGCTCGTCAGCGCCGCGCAGCCCTACTACTGGTTCAGCATTGGCTTCACCGCCGCGCTGGATGTCGGCTGCTTCTATCTGAGCAAGTATTTCCTCGAAAAGAAGCTCAATCTCGAATAAACGCCACAGGCGCAAATATGCATTATGCAGGCAGAACATCCGATTCTGCCTGCATTTTTGCGGCTTTGCTTCCCTATGTGCTGTCGAAAGAAGTCAAACGGCGGTTATAAAAGGAAAAATATTTTAAAAAATATGCACATCGGGTCTTTCGTTTTTTGCGCGGCGTTGGATAACTAAGTCGAACAGGGAAACCGGTTCAAAAAGCTCCGGTCGGAAAGGACGGTGCACAGTCCGAAACCGGCCGGGCGCACAATTTAACCAGCTCACCGCGGCATGGAAGCTGCGGGGGCCAACATAAATACATGGAGGTATTTATCATGGGTATGGTCGTTAGAACAAACACGATGTCCAACAACGCTTATCGTCAGTTGGGCATGAACAACTCGCAGCTTTCCAAGAGCCTTGAAAAGCTCTCCTCCGGCTTCCGCATCAACCGCGCCGGCGACGACAGCT
>JAKOSQ010000332.1 GCA_029777215.1 Bacillota bacterium | reverse complement strand
TCCGAGTGGATGTAGGAGATCTCCTTGAGCTTGAGGCTGCCCTCGAGCGAGAGGGCGTAGTCGATGTTGCGGCCAATGAAGAAGATGTCCTCATTGTCGAAGTGCTGGTAGGCGATACGCTGAATATTCTCCTTATCGGAGAGTATTTGCTTCATTTTATCCGGAACGGCGAGAAGCTCGTTGAGAACGGCGTCGTATTCTGTCTTCTCAAGCGTGCCGCAGCAGTCGGCGGCGTAGAGCGCGAGCAAAACAGTGACGGCGAGCTGGGTGGAGTAGGCCTTCGTCGTCGCGACGGCGATCTCCGGGCCGGCCTTCGTCAGAATGACGCGGTGGGACTCGCGGGCGATCGAGCTGCCCTCGACGTTGACGATCGCGAGGGTCAGCGCGCCGAGCGACTTTGCCTCGCGGACGGCCTCGAGCGTGTCCGCCGTCTCGCCGGACTGGCTGATGCAGACGACGAGGGTGTTTTTGTCGATGATCGGGTTGCAATAACGGAACTCGGAGGCGAGCACGACCTCGACCGGGATGCGCGCGAGCTTTTCGAGATTGTATTTTGCGACGACGCCGACGTGGTAGCTCGACCCGCAGGCGACGATATAAAAGCGGCTGAGATTTTTGACCTCGTCGCGGCTCAGGACTTCGGAGAGATCGGCGCGGCCTTCTTTGATCCACGGCTCGATCGTGCGGGAGACGGCGTCCGGCTGCTCCATGATCTCCTTGAGCATATAGTGCTCGTAGCCGCCCTTGTCGGCGGCGGAGATATCCCAGTCGACCTCAACCTTTTCCTTCTTGACTTTGTCGAGGAACTGGTCGAAAATTTCGATGCCGTCGGGCTTGACAACGGCGATCTCGTCGTCGTCGAGGTAGGTGACGGTGCGCGTGTGGGCGATGACGGCCATGACGTCGGAGGCAAAGAAGTTGCCGTCTTCGCCGTAGGCCACAATCAGCGGCGCGTGCGACTTGACGCAGACGATGGTCTGCGGTTCGTCGGCACAGACGACGCCGAAAGCGTAGCTGCCCTCGAGCTCGCGCGCGGCCTTGGCGACCGCTTCAACGATAGAGCCGCGATAGTAGTAGTCGATGAGCTGCGCTGCTACCTCGGTGTCCGTCTCGGATTTGAATTGGTAGCCGCGGTTTTCCAGCATCTCCTTGATCTGCATGTAGTTTTCAATGATGCCGTTGTGGACGATGGCGATGCGGCCGCTTTCACTCATGTGGGGGTGGGCGTTAACGTCCGAGGGCTTGCCGTGGGTCGCCCAGCGGGTGTGGCCGATACCGGTCGTGCCCGGGACGTCCGCACCCTCGCGGCATTTCTCGCGGAGCACCGCGAGCCGACCCATGGACTTGACGACCTTTATCTTCTCGCCGTCGCACACCGCGACGCCGGCTGAATCGTAGCCTCTGTATTCGAGCCGCGCAAGCCCGTCAAGAATGAACGAGGCTGCCTGACTGCTGCCGGTATAACCGACAATTCCGCACATACGGAAACCTCCAATCTGTTGCGGTCTGGACCGCTATGAAAATATATTATTCTGTTGAGATATGTCTTACTTTAAAATCGACTGAACGCGTGAAACCGCGAGTTTGGTGCGCTCCGCATCGCCGAAGCCGGTCATGCGGATGAAACCCTCGCCCTCCGGACCGAAGCCCGCGCCCGGCGTCGTGACGACGTTTGCCTCGCGCAGCAGGCGGTCGAAGAAATCCCAGGACGGCACGCCGTCCGGCGTTTTGGCCCAGACGTAGGGGCTGTTGACGCCGCCGTAAACCGTGAGTCCCGCGGCGCGCAAACCCTCGCGGATGACGCGGGCGTTATTCATATAGTAGGTGATGAGGGCCTTATATTCCCGCTCGCCCTGCTCGGTGTAGACGGCCTCCGCCGCGCGCTGGATGATGTAGGCGGTGCCGTTGAACTTCGTCGACTGGCGGCGGAGCCAGACATCCGCAAGCTTCTGCCCGTCGCGTTCGAGGCCGGCGGGGATGGTGGTGTAGCCGCAGCGGGTGCCGGTGAAGCCGGCGGTCTTGGAAAAGCTGCAAAATTCGATCGCGCACTCAGCCGCGCCTTCGATCTCGTAGATCGAGTGCGGGATGTCCGGCTCCGTGATGTACTCGCGGTAGGCGGCATCGTAGAGGATGAGCGCGTCGTTGCGCCGCGCGTAGTCTACCCAGATCTTGAGCTGGGCCTTCGTCGCGACGGCGCCGGTCGGGTTATTGGGGAAGCAGAGATAGATGACGTCCGGCGTGCGGACAGGCAGTTCCGGCATGAAGCCGTTTTGCTCGTTGCAGGGCAGGTAGACGATGTTGGTCCAGCGCTTGCCGTCCCAGTCGCCGGCGCGGCCCGACATGGCGTTCGAGTCGACGTAGACGGGGTAGACGGGGTCGCAGACCGCGACGACTGTGTCGTCCGAAAACAGGTCGCCGATGTTGCCGCAGTCGCTCTTTGCGCCGTCCGAAACAAAGATGTCGTCCTTCGTGATCGGCGCGCCGAAGGGGGCGTAGTCGTGACGAACGATCGCTTCGCGCAGGAAATCGTAGCCCTCGTAGGGGCCATAGCCGCGGAAGGTCTCCGCGCTGCCCATCTCGTCCGACGCGCGGTGCATCGCGGAGATGACGGCGGGGGGCAGCGGCTGCGTGACGTCCCCGATGCCGAGCTTGATGAGGTCGGCTTCCGGGTGCTCGGCGCTGTATGCCGCCGTGCGGCGGGCAATCTCCGCGAAGAGATAGCTGCCGGGCAGCTTGGCAAAATTTTCGTTGATCTTGAGCATTATATAGTCTCCTTTACTCCTTGCAGGATACCGCGCGGGTGAAAGGGAAATTTCAGAGGTAGAGCTCGCCGTCGAACACGGTGACGGCGGGGCCGGTCATGTAGAGGCGGTTTTGGGCCTTGTCCCACTCGATGAGCAGATCGCCGCCGTTGAGCCGCAGCGTCGCGGCGTCACCGACATGGCCGCAGAGACTGGCCGCCGCCATGGACGCGGTCGCGCCGGTGCCGCAGGCCATCGTCTCGCCGCAGCCGCGCTCCCAGACGCGCATGCGCAGGGTGTGCTCATCGAGGATCTGGACAAATTCGGCGTTGACCTTTTCCGGGAAGAGCGGGTGATTTTCAAATTTCGGCCCCCAGGTCTCAAGGTCGAAGTGCTCGACATCGTCCACAAAGGTGACGGCATGGGGATTGCCGACGGAGAGACAGGTCACGAAAAATTCGCGGTCGCCGACGACCACAGGCTTGTTAATGAAGCTCGTGCCATGCTCCGCGACGGGGATGAACTGAGGCCGCAGTTCGGGAACGCCCATGTCGACGCGGACGGTCGCGATCTTTCCGTCCGGCCCGGGCTGGAGCTGCAGATTTTTGACGACGCCGTGGGACTCGACCGTGATTTCGGTCCTGTCCGTCATGCCGTGGTCATAGACGTATTTTCCGACACAGCGGATGCCGTTGCCGCACATCTGCGCCTGCGTGCCGTCGAGATTATACATGTCCATCTGGAAATCAGCGATATCGGACGGACAGATGCAGATGAGGCCATCGCTGCCGACGCCGAAGTGCCGGTTCGAAACCCGGCGCGCGAGGGCCGGACGGTCGTCGATCTTCTCTTCAAAGCAGTTGACGTAGACATAGTCGTTGCCGCAGCCCTGCATTTTTGTAAATTTCATAGTCTGCCTCCGGAAAAACGCGCTCATATTTTGTGCGCGATCGGTAAATTCTAATCGTGAATGTGAAAGGGGGAACTGCAATGGGAATCATATTTCTGCGCACTGTCATCATCTATGCTGTGCTGCTCATCGCCATGCGGCTCATGGGCAAGCGGCAAATCGGCGAGCTCGAGCTCTCCGACCTCGTGATCGCGGTGCTGATTTCAAACATCGCGGCGCATCCGCTGCAGGACATCGGCATTCCGATCATGAACGGCCTGCTGCCGATCGTGACGCTGCTGTGTCTTGATCTGACCGTCGCGGGGCTGATCGTAAAGTACCCGCGCGCCAAGGAGGTCCTGTGCGGCAAGCCAAGTTTTATTGTGGTCCGTGGCGTCATCTGCCAGGAGGAGATGGAGCGAAACCGCTACTCGCTCGACGAGCTCGCAGGCGCGCTGCGCGCGCAGGGCATCACGGATATCAGTCAGGTCGAGTACGCCGTTTTGGAGACGAGCGGCAAGGTGAGCATCATCCTCTTCCCCGCCGAGCGCACGGCGACGGCCGGCAAGCTCAATGTCGCGGAGGAGGACAACGGCTACCCGGTCATTCTCATCTCGAACGGCCGTCTGCGCTCGCAAGATCTGCAGGCCGCCGGCAAGGATGAGAAGTGGCTGCAAAAGCAGCTCAAGGCCCACGGCGTATCGAGTCCGCGCGAGGTCTATTTCATGACGGTCAACAACGCCGACCAGATCTTCTTTGTGAAAACGGAGGCAGGGAAATGAAAAAAGAATTCATCGCGCTCTCGGTCATC
>JAKOSQ010000331.1 GCA_029777215.1 Bacillota bacterium | reverse complement strand
GTCCTCGGCCCGAACGGGGCGGGGAAGACGACGCTGCTCCGCTGCCTCATGGGGTTTTTGAAGTGGACGGACGGCCAGGGCCTCTTGGACGGGCGCGACATCGCGTCCATCCCGAACCGCATGCTCTGGCGCAGCCTTGCCTACGTTCCGCAGGCGCGCGGCGCGGCGGTCGCCTACTCCGTCGAGGAGATGGTGCTTTTAGGGCGCGGCAGCCGCATCGGGGCCTTCGGCAAGCCGTCGGATACGGACTTTCAGAAGACGCACGCGGTCATGGAGCGTTTAAATCTCGCGCCTATTGCGGCGAAAAAATGCACCGAGCTCTCCGGCGGACAGCTCCAGCTGGTACTCATCGCCCGGGCGCTCGCTTCCGAGCCGCAGGTGCTCATTCTGGACGAGCCGGAATCGAACCTCGACTTTAAAAATCAGCTCCTTGTGCTCGACACGATCACGGAGCTTGCCGCCGGCGGCATGACCTGTCTTTTTAACACCCACTATCCGGCCCACGCGCTGCAGCGCGCGAACCGGGCGCTGCTGCTGGGCGCGGACGGCGACTGGCTCTTTGGCCCGACGCGCGAGGTCGTGACGGAGGCAAACATCGAGCGGGCGTTTGGCGTCCGCGCGGTCATCAGCGAGATCGAGACGCCGGAGCGCGTGCTGCGCGACGTGACGCCGCTGTCGCTGACGGAGGACGGCGCGGCCCTTTGCGCGAGCGAACCGGACGGGCGGCAGATCGCCGTGATCGCCGTCATTTCGGCGGATTTCGCGCAGGGAGAGCGCATCAGCGCGATTTTGCACGAATACCATCCTTACCTTGTCGGAAGGATGGGCCTGCCCTACCCGGATGCGGGGCTGCACATCATCACCGTGACGCTCGACGCGCCCGGTACTGTCGTGCGGGAGCTTGCGGGCCGGCTCGAGGCGCTGCCGAAAGTCAGCGTCAAGACGACCTTTGCCCGGGAAATAAACGCGAAAGGGGACGGTAAGCATGACGAACCGTGAGCTGATCGAAAAGCTCCGCGACGAGCGGACGCTGACAAAAGACGTGTGGATACAGCTTTTTTCGACATGGACGGATGATGACCGCGCCTTTGCCGCCAAAGAAGCGCAAAAAGTCTCCGTTTCGCGCTTTGGCCGCGACATCTACTTCCGCGGCATCATCGAATTTACGAACATCTGCAAAAACAACTGCTATTACTGCGGCATCCGCCGCGACGACGAAGCCGTCTCCCGCTACCGGCTCACGAAGGACGAAATTCTCGACTGCTGCGCGGAGGGCCACGCCCTCGGCTACCGCACCTTTGTGCTGCAGGGCGGCGAGGACGGGTATTTCACGGACGAGCGCATGGTTGACATCATCAAAGAAATTTGCGCGCAGTACCCCGACTGCGCCGTGACGCTCTCCATCGGTGAGCGCAGCCGCGAGAGCTATCAGCGCCTGTTTGACGCGGGCGCGCGGCGCTATCTGCTGCGTCACGAAACGGCGAACGAGGCGCACTACGGCCTGCTGCACCCGCCGGAGCTCTCGTGGCAAAACCGGATGCGCTGTCTGCGCGATCTAAAAGCCATCGGCTACCAGACCGGCGCTGGTTTCATGGTTGGCACCCCCGGTCAGACGCCGGAGCTGCTGGCCGAGGAAATGCGGTTTCTGACGGACTTCAAGCCCGAGATGTACGGCGTCGGCCCGTTTCTCCCGCATCAAGGGACGCCGTTCCGGGATAAGCCTGCCGGCTCGCCGGAGCTGACGCTTTTGGTTTTGAGTCTCGCGCGGCTCGCGCTGCCGGACTTGCTGCTCCCGGCGACGACGGCGCTCGGCACCGTGCGCGGCGACGGGCGGCAGCTCGGCGTTTTGGCGGGCGCGAACGTCGTCATGCCGAACCTCTCGCCGATGTCTGTGCGGAAAAAGTACCTGCTCTACGACGGCAAGGCCGGCACGGACTGCGACGCGAAGGCGGGCTTAGAGAGCTTGCGCGCGCAGATGGAGCAGATCGGCTACCGGCTCGTTGAGGGCCGGGGTGATTTCGCCGCCGGAGCTTAACGAAACATTTGCGGGGCAGCGCCCCGTTTCCCCCGAAAGGAGAAATTCCATGATAAAACTCGCATTTTACGGCAAGGGCGGCATCGGCAAATCGACGACCGTCTCGAACCTCGCGGTCGCGCTCGCTGAGAGCGGTCTCAAGGTCATGCAGGTCGGCTGCGACCCCAAGGCCGACTCGACCATCAACCTGCGCCACGGCGAGGATGTCCCAACCGTGCTCGACCTTGTGCGCG
>JAKOSQ010000330.1 GCA_029777215.1 Bacillota bacterium | reverse complement strand
GTTTCCGAAAACGACGACGCCTCCATCCGCGATCTCGGTGACGGCGTACTCAACATCGAGTTCCACTGCACCGGCAACGCCATCGGCGAAAAGGTCGGCGACATCGTCCTCGAGGGTATCAACCGCATGGACAAAGAGGACTGGCGCGGCATGGTCATCGGCAATGAAGGCAAGTTCTTCTCCGCCGGCGCGGACCTGCTGACGATCTACAGTCTCGGCGTCGACAAGGAATTTGACCAGCTCGAAACGCTCATCCGCCGCCTGCAGGGCGCTACGGAAGCGATCAAGTATTCGAAGAAGCCCATCGTCGCGGCGCCGTTCAGCCAGACGCTCGGCGGCGGCTGCGAAGTCATGATGCACTGCGCGGCGGCGGTCCCCTTCGTTGAAACTTACTCCGGCCTTGTCGAAGTCGGCGTCGGCCTCGTCCCGGCGGGCGGCGGCTGCACAGAGCTTCTGCTCCGTCTGATGGACCGCTCCTACGGCACCGAGAAGATCGACCGTTACGACGCTGCCGTCACGGCCTTTCAGTATGTCGCACAGGCCAAAATGAACATGTCCGCCTACGAGGCGATCGACAACGGCTACCTCAACAAGGGCACCTTCGTTGAGATGACCAAGGATAAGCTCATCAGCTCCGCAAAGCGCGAGGTCCTCATGATGGCCGACCGCGGCTACATGCCGCCCGTCAAGCGCAAGGTCCAGGTCATGGGCGATTACACCTACGGCATGATCCTCGCGCAGATCGAGTACGCGCGCGGTGCCGGTCTCATGAGCGAGCACGACGTCCTCATCAGCAAGAAGATCGGCCGCATCGTCACCGGCGGCGACCTCCCCTTTGGCGTCGAAGTCTCCATCGACCAGCTCCACGATCTCGAATGCGAAGCTTTCCTGTCCCTCGCCGGAACGGAAAAGACGCAGGATCGTATCATGTACATGCTCTCAAACGGCAAGCCGCTGCGTAACTAAAGGAGGAATTGAAAATGAGCGAAATCAAGGAAGCAGTCATCGTTGCGTATGGACGCAGCGCTATCGGCAAGGCAAAGCGCGGCTCACTCAAGGACACCCGGCCCGAAAGCTACGGCTCTCAGGTCCTCCGCGGTGTGCTTGACAGATGCCCGAAGCTCAACCCCGCCGAGATCGACGACGTCATCCTCGGCTGCGCCTTCCAGGAGGCGGAGCAGGGCAACAACGTCGCCCGTTATATCGCACTCAAAGCCGGCATTCCGAAGGAAGTCCCGGCGCAGACCGTCAACCGCTTCTGCTCCTCCGGCCTGCAGGCGATCGCCATGGGCGCAAACTCCATCATGGCCGGTCAGGCGGACATCATCCTCGCCGGCGGCGTCGAATCCATGTCCATGATCCGCATGGGCGGCAATATTCCGACCTGCGACGTTCCGCTCGCGGAGTCCTATCCCGAAGCCTATACCCAGATGGGCATTACGGCTGAAAACATCGCGAAGAAATACAACGTCACCCGCGAGGACCAGGATAAGTTCGGACTTATGAGCCACAACCGCGCAGAGGCCGCGCAGAAGAACGGCAAGTTCAAAGACGAGATCATTCCTGTTGACGCTGTAAAGTTCCGCACCGAAAAGGACGGCAAGGTCGTTCGCTACACTGAGAAGTTCGACTCCGACGAGGGCATCCGCTACGGCCTCACCATGGAGGACATGACAAAGCTCAAGCCCGCCTTCATCCCGAAAGTCGGCACCGTCACCGCCGGCAACGCTTCCCAGATGAACGACGCGGCCGCCGCGGTCATCCTCATGTCCCGCGAGAAGGCCGAAGCGCTCGGCATCAAGCCGATCGCCGTCTTCCGCAGCTATGCGGTCGCCGGCTGCGAGCCGGATTACATGGGTCTCGGCCCGATCTATGCCGTGCCGAAGGCACTCAAAATTGCCGGGATCGACAAGACGCAGATCAACGTCTGGGAGCTCAACGAAGCCTTCGCCTCGCAGGCGGTCGCCTGCGTGCGCGGTCTCGGCATCGAGGACGCAATGGCAAACATCAACCCGCTCGGCGGCGGCATCGCCCTCGGCCACCCGCTCGGCTGCACCGGCGCTTTCCTCACCTGCAAGCTGCTCGGAGAGCTCACCCGCCGCGGCGAAAAGTACGGCGTCGTGTCCATGTGCATCGGCGGCGGCATGGGCGCTGCCGGTATCTTTGAGATGTGCTGAGAACAGCATTCTGATTTGATGTCCGGGTCCGGCTCCTGCTCGTCGGCCCGAGGCGGGCCCGGGTTCAAATAATCCCCCTAACCCAGTCCAGCGCAGGTCCATTTCCGGGTATCGACGGAAATTCTCTCGCCGGCGATACCCGGAAACTCCTCAGATGTCGAGGGGGGTCTAAATGTCACCATAACTGACATTTCAGCATTAATTATACCCTCTCCGTCGTCTTTAATCAAGCCTAAACTGCGACTATTTGTCCATTTGGGACATACATACTACTATGTTGCAAGGAGAATATGGAAGATGGAAGACTGGAAAGAATATTATCAGCAGCATTTGGTCTCTGTAGCGGATGCGGCGAAGGCGATCACGGACGGCGATGTGGTTTGGATGGGACAGGGTCCCGAAATTCCCTTCACCATGCTTGACGAGCTGCATGCGCATCAGGAGGACTATCACAACGTCTTTCTGATCTGGAACGTCGCCACCATGCCCTTTGATATGCTCTTTGACCCCTCTTCTAAGGATCATTTCCGCATGACGAGCTTTTTCAATCTGCCGCTCGAGCGGATGTCCGGCGAGATGGGCGTCATGGAATATCACAGCTGCGGCTACGATCACCTTGACGAAGGCTTTTTCAACTACGGCGGCAACACCGTCGCTCTGCACGTCTGCCCGCCCGATGAAAACGGCTGGTGCAACGTCGGCCATTACGGCGTTTCAACAACTTCGCTCATCATCAACGATCCGCGCGTCAAAAAGCGCATCGGTTTCATGGATGCGACGGGCCAGTACCCGATCCCCGGCGAGCGGAAGGATGTTGCGGTACATATCAGTCAGTTCGACTACATCGTCGAATGCAACACCGAGGTCATGGACATTCCTGCGGCGCCCCCCACAGACGTCGACAAGCAGATCGCCGCGCACATCATGCCGCACATCCACAGCGGCGACAAGATCGAGATCGGCTTCGGCGGCCTCGGCGAAGAGGTCCTGGCCAATCTGCGCGCGGTCGGCCCCGTTGAAATTTACACGGAGGTCTGCTGCGACAACATGATCGACCTCGTCGAAGAGGGCGTCATCTCCAGGGTCACCGCCTCGAGTCCCGGCGCGTGCACGGGCCGCTTCTTCAAGTTTCTGTCCGATGACCCGCGCGTGCGGCTTCTGCCGCGCGACCGCATGATCGATCTCTTTGAGATTGCAAAGCAGGACAACATCGTCGCGATCAACGCGACCTTCATGGTCGACCTGCTCGGTCAGGCCTGCTCCGAGGCGCAGGGGCTCACGCCGTACAGCGGCGTGGGCGGTTCCTTCTCCTACATTTACGGCGCGATGCGCTCCAAGGGCGGCCGCAGCTTTTTGTGCCTGCGCTCGACCTATCACGATGCCGACGGCGTCTGCCACAGCAACATCGTGCCGTGGCTGCCGGAAGGCTGCATCGTCACGACGCCCAAGAATTATCAAATGTATATCGTCACGGAGCACGGTCTCGCGGACATCTATCTCAAGACGAT
>JAKOSQ010000329.1 GCA_029777215.1 Bacillota bacterium | reverse complement strand
CGACGTGATAGACCTCATCAAAAAGAGCGAGGGCAACACGAAATATAAGGTCTACGCGATCGTTGCCCCGTCCATCTCGAGCCAGTTTTCTTACGCAAAGCTTGGGCAGGTGATCGCGGGCATCAAGGCGCTCGGCTTCTTCTCGGTCGTCGAGGTCGCGCTCGGTGCGGACATGGTGGCGGAAAAGGAATCGAAGGAGCTTGCGGAGATCGGACTTCTCACAAGCTCCTGCTGCCCGGCCTTCGTGAAATACGTTGAAAACGAATTTCCAGATCAGGCGCAGCACATCTCGCCGGTCCTCTCGCCGATGGCGATGCTCGGCCAGTACATCAAGCAGCGCGAGCCGGACGCCAGGGTCGTCTTCATCGGCCCCTGCACGGCGAAAAAGGCCGAGATCAAAAAGGAGAGCGTGGCCCCGTGGGTGGACAGCGCGCTCACCTTTGAGGAGCTGCAGGCCCTCTTCGACAGCCGGGAGTTTGCACTCGAGACGCTGCCGGAGGACGTTTTGGACAATGCCTCCTATTACGGCCGCATCTTTGCCCGCAGCGGCGGCCTCGCGGACGCGGTCCGCGAGGGACTCAAGGAAAACGGCGTTGAGGGCTTCGAGTATAAGCCCGTCGTCTGCGACGGCCTCGAGCAGTGTCGCATGGCGCTTTTGAAGCTTCGCGCCGGCAAGCTCGACGGCAATTTCGTCGAGGGCATGGCCTGCGTCGGCGGCTGTATCGCGGGCGCCGGCTGCCTGACCCACGGCGAAAAGGACCGCGACCAGGTGGACGCCTACGGCCGCGAGGCGCTGGAGAAGACCATCAAGGACGCGACCAGCGTGCTAAAGTAAAAGAAACGTCTCCGCAGCTTGCATGCCGCGGAGACGTTTCTTTTTATTCTCCGATGTTGACGGTTTGCTCCGCCCGCTCGCCGCTCGCGGTGAGGGTCGTGTAGCCGACCGTCTCGCCCTTCCAGTATTCGACGATGAAGGAGCCCTGCGCGCCCTCCTGCGTCGCGACTGTCACGCTGCTCTGCGAGGCGAGCGCGTAGACCGCGAGGCTGGCAGTGGTCTTGCCGTCGTCGGTCTTTGTGTCGACCGAGAGCGCGAGATACTTGCCGTCCGGACTCCAGACCGGCGCGGAGACGCCGGCGCTCGCAACGTCGCCGCCGAGCTGCTTGAGGGTTTTGACGTCGATGATCGAGCTTGTCGAGTCCGCGCTGCCCGTGTGGCCGCTCACAATCAGAAAGCAGGCGGCGTCCGGCGACCAGACGAGGCCGTCGAGCGTGCCTTCGACCTTGCGGACGGTCTGCTCGTTGAGCTTGCCGACGCGCCAGAGACAGATCGTCGCGCCGCTGCCGCCGCTGCGGAGGTAGACGACCGCGGAATTGTCGGGCGCCCAGGTGACGTCGAGCAGATTGGCGCGGTCAGCCTCGAGCTTCGCTTCGATCTCGGCCTTCGTGGTCTGCGGTGCGGCGGAGGCCGAGGGCGAGGGGGAGACGTTCTGCGTCTCACTGGGTGCGGAGGCCGGGGCCTGCGTTTCTGCCGCCTTTTTATTGCCGCAGCCCGTCAGCAGGGCGGCGGCGAGCGCGGCGCTGAGCGCCGCGGCAAGTGCGCGTTTGCATTTTTCAGACATGGGATTACTCCTTTTGAACAGAGATTTGTTCTATTGTACCTTCTGGGGCGAAAATACGCAAGCCAAAAAGCGCCCCGCAATTGAAAGGGCGGCAGGGCAAAATGATTCAAGCGGTTTTTTCGCCGCCCGCCCGCGCGGGGCGGGGCGGGATGACCCGGCGGAAAAAGGCCCGATCCCGATGAAAAATCGGGCTGATTTTTTTGTCAGAAAAATCTTCCTGCAGTTTTTTTGCGCGAGCGGGAGACAATAAGCCGGAGAAACTGAAAACGGGAGCTGACGAAAAAAATGAAAAAAACCATGAGCTTTCTGCTGGCACTGGCGCTGCTTGTCTCCGCCGCGCCGCGCGCGCGGGCCGTTTCGGCGCTGCCGGACGCGGGCGTGCCGGTGCTGATGTACCACTCCATCAGCGCGAAATACGACCCGTCCTTCTGCGTTCCACCCGCGCAGTTCGAGCGGGAGCTGCGCTATCTGCGCGAGCACGACTACCACTCGATCAGTCCGGCGGAGCTGCGTGCCGCGCTCGCGGACGG
>JAKOSQ010000328.1 GCA_029777215.1 Bacillota bacterium | reverse complement strand
ATGAGGCCCTCGCGGGCTACTGCACCCACATCGAGGTCACCATCGAGCCGAACAACATCATCCGCGTTGCGGACAACGGCCGCGGCATCCCGGTCGACGTCCAGGAGCAAACCGGGAAGCCCGCGCTCGAGGTCGTTTACACCGTTTTGCACGCGGGCGGCAAATTCGGCGGCGGGGGCTACAAAGTCTCCGGCGGCCTGCACGGCGTCGGCGCGTCCGTTGTCAACGCCCTGTCCGAATGGCTCGAGGTGCAGGTCCACAAAAACGGGAAGATCTATGAAATGAAATTCTCGCGCGGCAGCATCACCGAGCAGATGAAGATCGTCGGCACGACCGACCACACCGGCACGGTCGTCCGCTTCAAGCCGGACCCCGACATGTTCGAGGACCGCGTCTACGATTACGACATCCTCCACACCCGAATGCGCGAGCAGGCGTTTTTGAACGCGGGCCTGCGCATCACGACGGAGGACCGCCGCGGCGAGGAACCCGTCCGCGACACGATGTGCTACGAAGGCGGCATCCGCGAATTCGTCGGCTACATCAACAAAAACAAGACGCCCCTGCACGACGACGTCATCTACATGTCCGGCGAGCGCGAGGACTCCATCGCCGAGGTCGCCATGCAGTATAACGACAGCTACAACGAGACGATCGTCTCTTTCGCCAACAACATCCTCACGCCGGAGGGCGGCATGCACGAGACGGGCTTCAAATCGGCCCTGACCCGCGCCATCAACGCCTACGGCAAGAAGACCAACGCCCTCAAGGAGGGCGAGAGCATCTCCGGCGAGGACTGCCGCGAGGGCCTCGCCTGTGTCATCTCCGTCAAGCTCATGAACGCCCAGTTCGAGGGCCAGACCAAGGCCAAGCTCGGCAACAGCGAGATTCGCACGCTCGTCGACACCATCGTCTATGACAAGCTCACGACCTACCTCGAGGAAAACCCCGCCGTCGGCCGGACGATCATTGACAAGGCCATGACCGCCTCCAAGGCGCGCGAGGCCGCGCGCAAGGCCCGCGAAAACGTCCGCCGCAAAACGGCGCTCGAGGGCTCGACCCTCCCCGGCAAGCTCTCCGACTGCAACGAGCGCGACCCGTCCCTCACCGAGATCTACATCGTCGAGGGCGACAGCGCCGGCGGCTCCGCCAAGGGCGGCCGCGACTCCCGCTATCAGGCCATTTTGCCGCTCTGGGGCAAGATGCTCAACGTCGAAAAGGTCCGCGAGGAAAAGGTCTACGGCAACGATAAATTAAGCCCCATCATCACCGCGCTCGGCGCGGGCCTCGGCGAGGACTTCGACCTCACGAAGCTCCGCTATCACAAAATCATCATCATGGCCGATGCCGATGTGGACGGCGCGCATATCCGCACGCTGCTGCTGACCTTCTTCTTCCGCTATATGCGGCCGCTCATCGAAAACGGCTATGTCTACTCCGCCATCCCGCCGCTCTACAAGCTCACGCGCGGCAAGATCACCCGCGTCGCCTACTCGGACGAGGAGCGCGACCGCGTCTCCGCCGAGCTGCGCGGGGAGGACGGCAAGGGAAAGGTCGACATCGCCCGCTACAAAGGCCTCGGCGAAATGGACCCGCACGAGCTGTGGGAGACGACCATGGACCCGGAGCGCCGCACCCTCAAGCGCATCATGATGGACGACGCCATCACAGCCGACGAAACCTTCACCATTCTCATGGGCGAAAAGGTCGAGCCGCGCAAGGAGTTCATCGAACAGAACGCCAAGTATGTCGTCAATCTCGACATTTGAGATATTTTGCGTTGAAACTTATCCGCCTCGGAGAAGGCAAACGAATAAAGGTGGAACAATAAATGGCAAAAGATTATAGTCCGGAGGAAATCCGCTACCCCGAACAGAAAATCGTCACGTCCGAACTCGTCACGGAGATGCAGACCTCGTACATCGACTACGCGATGTCGGTCATCGTTGGCCGTGCGCTGCCGGACGTGCGCGACGGCCTCAAGCCCGTGCACCGGCGCATCCTCTACGCGATGTATGAGGACAACCTCACGAGCGACCGCCCCTATAAAAAATCCGCGACCTGCGTCGGCGACGTGCTGGGCCGCTATCACCCGCACGGCGACGCCTCCGTCTACGACGCGATGGTCCGTCTCGCGCAGGATTTCTCCATGCGCTACCCGCTGGTCGACGGCCACGGCAACTTCGGCTCCATCGACGGCGACCCCCCTGCAGCTTACCGATACACCGAGGCCCGCATGTCGAAAATTTCCGACGAGCTGCTGCGCGACATCGATAAGGACACGGTCGACTGGGACCCGAACTTCGACGAGTCCCGCAAGGAGCCGCGCGTCCTGCCCTGCCGCTTCCCGAACCTGCTGGTCAACGGCTCGAGCGGCATCGCCGTCGGCATGGCGACGAACATCCCGCCCCACAACCTCACCGAGGTCATCAACGCCTGTATTTGCGTGCTCGATAACCCGGACGCCGATCTCAATGACCTCATGCAGTATGTCAAGGGCCCGGACTTCCCGACCAAGGGCATCATCATGGGCCGCAGCGGCATCCGCGCCGCCTACGCGACCGGCCGCGGCCGCGTCATCATCCGCGCGCGCCACGAGCTCGAGGAATTCGGTCAGGGCCGCACGCGCATCATTGTCAACGAGCTGCCCTATCAGGTCAACAAAAAGACGCTCATCGAGACGATCGCCGAGCAGGTCCGCGACAAGCGGCTCGACGGCATCACCGGTCTGCGCGACGAGTCCGACCGCAACGGCATGCGCATCGTCATCGAGCTGCGCAAAGACGCCAACGTCCAGGTGGTTCTCAATCACCTCTTCACGCAGACGCAGCTCCAGTCCTCCTTTGCCATCAATATGCTCGCGCTGGTCAATAACCAGTCGCAGCCGAAAATTCTCTCGCTGAGACATATTCTCGACGAATATTTGGAGTTCCAGAGAGAAATCATCATTCGCCGCACGCAGTACGACCTCCGCAAGGCGCAGGAGCGCGCCCATCTGCTTGAAGGCCTGCTCATCGCGCAGGACAATATCGACGAGGTCATCCGCATCATCCGCGAGAGCTACGACGACGCCAAGCAAAACCTCATGGCCCGCTTCGGACTCGACGACGTGCAGGCGCAGGCGATCTGCGAAATGCGCCTCATCGCCCTGCAGGGTCTCAACCGCGAAAAGCTCGAAAACGAATACAAGGACCTCGAGGCGAAGATCGCCTACTATCAGCAGCTTCTCGGCTCGGAGGAAATGATCAAGGACGTCCTCAAAAAGGAGCTCGTCGAGCTGCGCGACAAGTTCGGCGACGAGCGCAAAACCGAAATTCAAGATGTCGAGGACGACATCGATATTGAAGACCTCATCGAGGAGGAGGACTGTGTCTACACGCTCACGCACGCGGGCTACATTAAGCGTCTGCCGACGAGCGAGTACCGCGCGCAGGGCCGCGGCGGCAAGGGCGTCCGCGCGCTGACCACCCGCGAGGAGGACTACGTCGAGACCGTCTTCACCGCCTCGACCCATGACTTCATTCTCTTTTTCACGAATATGGGCCGCGCCTACCGTCAGAAGGGCTACCACATCCCGGAGGCCGGCAAGAACGCCAAGGGCACGAACATCGTGAACATCCTGCCGCTCGACCCGGGCGAGAAGGTCACCGCCATGGTCCACACGCGGGATATTGAGGCGGACGATTTTGTCCTCGTCATGGTCACGAAAAACGGCACCTGCAAGCGTCTGAACGCAGTCGAGTTCAAAAACATCCGCTCGAGCGGCATCCGCGCCCTCAATCTTGACGAGGGCGACGAGCTGATCTCCGTTTGCGAAACGAAGGGCGAGGCCAATATCCTCATCGCCACGCACGACGGCTACGCGATCTGCTTTGACGAAAACGACGTTCGCACCATGGGCCGCGCGGCGACCGGTGTGCGCGGCATCCGTCTGCGCGAGGGCGACTTCTGCGTCGGCGCGGTCCGCGCGGACGAGGAAGGGCTGCTGCTCTCCGTCACCGAAAACGGTTACGGCAAGAAGACCCCCATCACCGAATACCTCCGCGGCGGCGAGGACGCCGGCCCGCAAAAGCGCGGCGGCATGGGCCTCAAAAACTACAACGTCACCGACAAGACCGGCCCCGTCACGGGCATCAAGCTCGTCACGGACAGCCACGACCTGCTCCTCATTTCGGACGACGGCACCATCATCCGCATGGACACCGCCTCCATCAGCACCCTCGGTCGCGCGACGCAGGGCGTGCACCTCATGCGCGTTTCGGATGGCGCGAAGGTCATCTCCATCGCCCTCGCAGACAAGGACGACGAGGACGAGGACAGCGACCTCCCCGGCGAGGTGCCGGAGACTCCCGCAGAATAAATTATCTCATCAAGACAAAAAAACAGGGCCGATGCGCGCATCGGCCCTGTTTTTATCCCAAGGAGGACGTATGAAAAAAGTCACGATCTACACGGACGGCGCCTGCTCCGGCAACCCCGGCCCCGGCGGCTGGGCCGCCGTTTTGCAGTATGGCGACAAAACAAGAGAACTCTCCGGCGGCGAGGCGCAGACGACGAACAACCGCATGGAGCTGCTGGCCGCGATCTCGGCGCTGGAGCTTT
>JAKOSQ010000327.1 GCA_029777215.1 Bacillota bacterium | reverse complement strand
CGACAGCACCTATGCCACCTCCACCGCTTTCACTGCGACGGCGGCGGCGAGCGCCGTGGCCTCCGAAAGTCCGGCAGCGGCCGAGACCGAGAGCGCCGGCTCCAGCCACAGCTCCGTCTACATTGCCGTCGCGATCGCCGCCGCGGCCCTGATCGGCTTCGGCGTCGCCAACAGAAAGAAGAAAAAGTCCGCCGCCGCACCGGTCCCGCCGCAGGCGCCGGACGATGACGACGGCCCGGGCAAGGCTTCCTGAGTCCCGCGCCCGCAGAAAAATGCAGCAGCCCCCGCCCGGAGAGAGCACCCGCTCTCTCCGGGCTTTTTCTGCCGCCGCGCGCCCCGGCCGGGACGTATCTTGCGCTTTACACGTTTCTTCGGACGTGATATCCTTGAGGAAAACTGCAAGGGAAGGTGCGAACATGGACGATCTGCTCGAAGGGCTCAACGCGGCGCAGCGCGAGGCGGTCACGACGACGGAGGGCTTCGTGCGCATCATTGCGGGCGCGGGCTCCGGCAAGACCCGCGCGCTCTCGCGCCGCTTTGCCTGGCTCGTGCTCGAAGCCGGCATCCTGCCGGGAAACATCCTCTGCGTCACCTTCACGAACAGGTCCGCAAACGAGATGCGCGAGCGCATCCACCGGCTCACGGGCGACAACGACACGGGCTATATCAATACCTTCCACGGCTTTTGTGTCTCCGTTTTGCAGGAGGACTCAAACGCCGTGCAATACCCCAAAAGCTTTCTCGTCCTCGACAACGCCGACATCGACCAGATGCTCCAGATCATCTACGACGAGCGCGGGCTTACGCTGCGGGACATGCCCTTTTCCAAGGCGCGCGACATGATCGAAATGCAGAAGCTCATGCGAAAGCCGGACTACTACCTCGACATGGTCGAGCTGTCGGTCGACGGTCTGCGCGAAAAGTACGACAAGGCGGTCGAAACGGACGACATCATTTTCTACGGCTACCTCTGGCAGGCCAAAAAGTGCTTCGGCCTCGACTACAACGACCTCATCAAGTTCACGCTCTACATCTTTGAAAAAAACGAGGCCGTCCGCCGGAAGTGGCAGCAGCGCCTCGAATACATCATGATCGACGAGTTTCAGGACATAGACGAGCTGCAGTATAAACTCATGGGCGTCCTCTGCGGCTGGCACAAGAATCTCTTCATCGTCGGCGATCCGGACCAAACGATCTACACCTGGCGCGGGGCGGACGTCAAATTCCTGCTCGAATTTGACACGCAGTTTCCCGGCACGAAGACGATCTTCATGAACGAAAACTACCGCTCGACCCCGCAGATTCTGGCGGCGGTCAACTCCCTCATCGACAAAAACAAATTCCGCGTCAAAAAGGACCTCGTGCCGACGCTGCCGGACGGGGAACCCCCGCTCTGCCACCACGCGGAGAATTCGGAGACGGAGGCGCAGTGGCTGGTCTTTCAGATGCAGAGCCTGCACGACGCGGGCGTGCCGTGGCGGGACATGACCGTCCTCTACCGCGCGCACTACGTCACGCGCACGCTCGAGGAGGGCTTTCTGAAGGCGGAGCTGCCCTACACGGTCTACAGCGGCACGCCCTTTTTCGGCCGAAAGGAAGTTCGCGACACGCTCGCCTATCTGCGTCTGATCGCCTACCGGGACGACCTTTCGTTTCTGCGCGTGGCAAACGTCCCGAAGCGGAACCTCGGCGAGCGGCGCATGCGCTTTTTGCAGGATTTCGCCGCCGAACACAACTGCCCGCTCTGGAATGCGCTCACGGAAAACCTCGACAACGAAATTTTCAAGGGTACGAAGGCGGCGAAGCTCGTCTCCCTCGTCGAGTCGTTTTCGGACTTCGCGGAGCGGCCCGTTTCGGAGTTGCTCGCGGACGTCCTCGAGCGCAGCGGGTACGAGGCCATGCTCCGCACTGAGGGCAGTCAGGACCGGCTCGACAATCTCGCGGAGCTGCGCCAGTCGGTCTATGACTACGAGACGGGCTGCGGCGAGGAGGCGACGCTCGAGCACTATCTCGCGCACATCGCCCTGTTCACAAACAGCGACGCCGGCGACGGCGGCGACCGGGTGAAGCTCATGACCGTTCACAGCGCCAAGGGCCTCGAATTCCCGTATGTCTTCCTCTGCGGCATGAACGAGAGCATTTTCCCCTCCCGCAAGGTGCGGACCCTCCCCGGCATGGAGGAGGAGCGGCGGCTGGCCTTCGTCGCGATGACGCGGGCGGAAAAGCGGCTGTTTCTCTCCGAGTCCGAGGGCCGGAACCTCGACGGCTCCGAGCGCTTCCCCTCGCGCTTCATCCTCGACATTGACCCCGCGCTGCTCGAGTTCACGGCCCCGCCGCGCGAGGGCCTGCTTGCGGAGGCGCGGGAGAGCATTTCCGTGAGCGAAAAGCGGCTCGGCGCGGGCGGCGCGCCCGAGACCTTCGCGCCCGGCACGCGCGTGCGGCACCTCGTTTTCGGAACGGGAACGGTGCTCTCGGTCGACCTTGAAAAGGGCGCGCACGTCGTGCAGTTCGACGGCATGCCGACGCCCCGCACGATCGCCTTCCGCGCAAAGCTCTCACGGGAGCGTTAAGTCCCGTTTTTCGGACACGCACCGCGCAGAATGCTGTTGTGTTTTTGAAAATATCTGCTAAAATTGATTTAAAAACAGGGTTGAAAAGAGGGCTTTCAATGGCGGAGAAAAAAAGCACAGTCGTTCTCGTCCCCTGCCCGGACTATGACCGCCAGCGCGTCGCCGATGCCGTGGCGGCTGGCATGGCTCTTGTTGAAGCGGCCGGCCCCTG
>JAKOSQ010000326.1 GCA_029777215.1 Bacillota bacterium | reverse complement strand
ACGATGAGGGTCGTTGCGTTTTGTCCGCTGTGCTTGAGCGCGGCGCGGAGCGATGCGTCGGTTTTGTAGTCGAGCGCGGAGAAGGAGTCGTCAAAGATGTAGATCTCCGGCTTGCGGCAGATCGCGCGGGCGATCGAGAGCCGCTGCTTCTGGCCGCCGGAGAAGTTCGCGCCGCCCTGCGCGACCGTACCGTCGCGGCCCTCGGGCAGTTTGTCTACAAACTCGCTGCTCTGCGCCGTGGCGATTGCAGCGGCGATGTCGTCGTCCGTCGGCGCGGGGCCGCCGTTTTCGCCGTAGGCAACGTTCGAGCGGACGCTGCCCGCGAAGAGCACCGCCGTCTGTGGAACGTAGCCGAACTTGTTGTGCAGTGCCTGCTGCGTGTATTCGCGGACGTCCACGCCGTCGATGAGGACCTGGCCCTCGCTGGCGTCGTAGAAGCGGGGGACGAGGTTGATGAGCGTCGACTTGCCGCTGCCGGTCGAGCCGATGAAGGCCACCGTCTCGCCCTCGTGCGCCGTGAAGCACACGTCCTTCAGCACGTAATCGGCCGCGCCGGGATATTTGAAGCTGACGTTTTTGAATTCGATTTCGCCGCGCTGACCGGCGAGGGAGGCGGTCTTTTTGCCGTCGAGGATGGTCGAATCCGTCCCGATGACCTCGCAGATACGCTTTGCGGCGACGGAGGCGCGCGGCAGCATGAGGAAGATGATGCTCAGCATCATAAAGGACATGACGACCTGCATCGCGTAGTTCATGAAGACGACCATGTTGGAAAACAGGGTCATTTTGTCCATCATGCCGGCGTTGTTGATGAGGTACGCACCGATCCAGTAGATTGCGAGCGCGAGTCCGTTGGAGATCATCTGCATGCCCGGCTGCATGATCGCCATGACGCGGAAGGCATAGAGGTTGTTGTCCGTGAGCTCGCGGTTGGCCTTTTCAAACTTGGCCTCCTGGTAGTGCTCTGCGTTGTAGGCGCGCACGACGCGCAGACCCGTGAGGTTCTCGCGCGTGACGCGGTTGAGGTTGTCGGTCAGTCCCTGGATGCGGCGGAACTTCGGCACCGCGTAGGTGACGATCACCGCAATCATGCAGATGAGCACCAGCACGGCGACGCCCGTCGCCTCGGTCCACTCGACGCCCTTGCCGGCGATCTTCGTGATCGCCCAGACCGCTGTGATCGGGGCCTTGATGAAGACCTGTAGGCCCATCGCCACGATCATCTGCACCTGCGTGACGTCGTTCGTCGAACGGGTGATGAGGCTCGCCGTCGAAAAGCCGCCGATCTCCGCCATGGAGAAGGCCTCGACGCGGTCAAACTGCTTTTCGCGCAGCTGCGCGCCGAGCTCGGCGGCGACCCGCGCGGCAAAGCCCGCCACGATGATCGACGACGCGAGCGAGCCGAGCGCGCATTCGAGCATTTTCGCGCCCGCCGACAGGACGTCCTTCATCTCGCTGCCCGTTGTCTCCACGAGCTTCGTGATGTCGGCCATGTAATCCGGCAGACGGAGGTCCAGCCAGACCTGCGCGACGATAAAGACAATGCTGGCCGCCACCAGCCACCAGTCTTTTTTTCGCATGTACTTGAGGATTTTCAGCATGTTCTACAAATTCCTACCTTTCAATTTTACTTCACAGTATGAAATATCTACATAAATAAAAAACTCAGCCGCAGCAGCCGTCGCTCTTGGCCTTGATCTCGGCAACGCGCTTGATGAGGCGGACATATTCCACGGCGTCCTCCTCGCCGAGCGTCTGCAGGGTATGCTCGATGTGCGCGATTGTGTCCTCATAGCGCTGCCGGCCGTAGTTCTGGCCCTCCTGCGTAATGTCGACGTAAATTTCGCGTCGGTCGCGCGTGCCGTAACGCTTCGTGACGAAGCCCTTTTTGACGAGACTGTTTACGATCGCGGTGACGCGCGGCGCGCCGATCTGCAGGGCCTGACTGAGCTCGCCGACGGTCCGGCCGTCGCCGGAGCGATCGAGATAGCCGAGCGTTGCCATTTCGCCCTCGGTGAGCGCGCTGATCTTCCGTTCGAGATGCCTGCGCTGCATGAGGACAATGGTGTCCATGAGTTCGACTGCAAGTTCACGATAATCCATTTCACCCCTCCAAACTATTTCACACTGTGAATGAGTTTAGCACGACTTCGCGCAAAGTCAATAGTGCAAATGTGAATTTTCTGAAAAGAGCGCCGCGTCCAAGGACGCGGCGCTCTTTTTATAGGATGCGGCATTTTTGCGGCTCAGGAGCGGATGTCGACGATGTCGATCTCATGCGTCGCGCGCGCGGTCGAGCTTCGTGTTGCGAAAGTAGAGCACGATGTCGATGCAGACCATCGCTATGTCAGCGATGTAGAACCAGGTGGACCAGGCGAGGGGGTGACCCTGCTGCCAGGTCCAGATTTTGCTGTAAAGGCCGAAGCCGTAACCGATGACTACGAGAATTTCAAACATGACGCTCTTGCCCTTCGCGGTGCGGGAGCGGATGGATTTTGAGATGTTGAAGGGCCAGGAGGCACCGAAGATGCAGAGCATGATGATCTCACAGACCTGCGCGACGTCGATCATAATGAAACACTTTCTTTCCGATTTATTTGACTCGGCCATTTTATCAGACCCGCGCGCGCAATACAACGGACAAAGCGCCGAAAAGCGGGCACGAGCGGAACAAAAAAGAAGCAATTCGTCAGTTCCGCCCTTCGCGCGTATCCGCTGTGAAAAGTGGGTATTACGCCGCCGCTGAGCCACTGCCATGGAGCAGACTGCGCCGCCCTTAAGGCAGAGTCTGAGCCGGCTGCGGTATCCCCCTGTATGTTGGAACGAGCCACTGATTTTTACAATTAATTTACTGCCGGCTCGTTTCACGAAATGCTTGATTTTTTGTAAAGTCGTGCGATAATATAAATGATATTTTTTAAATCATATATACAAAATTTTACTTTAATGGACGTAGATGGGAGGGAGAAGCAACGTGATTACTATTATTGATTCGAAAATTGATATGTCAAAGCTTGAGTTGGAAGATATTATCGATGTTAATGTGCTACAGCAATTCCTTGATAATTTCGCAATTGGATTTAATTGTGCTGCGGTTTCCGTAGGGCGGCGCGGTGAGGAGTTTACAAGACCCAGCCACTATCGTCCTTTTTGTTCAAACTTCATTCATGCGTCAAGAATCGGCGACGATCGCTGCGCCGTGTGCCATAACGACTTCGGACGGAAGGCAGTTTCTGCAGGACGCCCCTACGTTGGCTACTGTCATGCGGGCCTGATAGATTTTGCCGCCCCTGTAATCGTTAAGGGCGAACATATCGGAACTGTTTTAGGAGGGCAAATACTGGATAAACCCGCAAAGGAGGAAAATATTCTTAAAGTTGCCAATGAAATCGGCGTAAGCGGCGATGGGCTTTGGGGAGCTGCAAAGCAAATTGATGTTGTTCCAATGCAAACCATTGAGGCGGCGGCTGAGGTGCTGTATATCGTGGTAAATGCACTGGCGCAAAGTGGATTTAATAAAATTGAAACCAGTATTCTTTCCTCTAATCTTGCAAACAACTTTATTCAAATCTCATCCACTGTTCAAGAACTATCTTCCAATTTGTCAACGCCGGGAACGTAATGACCGAAAACGCCGGTGAAAAATGACCGCCAACACCGGTGCATGAGCGCCGGTTACCCTACCGCCGAAATGTCCGCCGGCGGGGTAACCGTCACGCCGGATTTAAGCCGGTCTCGCAGCCGGTAGGT
>JAKOSQ010000325.1 GCA_029777215.1 Bacillota bacterium | reverse complement strand
GAGGGCGATGACCCCGGTCTGGTCCTCCCGGCCAACGGCGTTTACGCGACGAAGGTCCTTTTGCCGGACGGCCGCGAGCTGCCCGCCGTGACGAACGTCGGCATGCGCCCGACCTTTGACGACGGGGACAAAATTACGGTCGAAACCTATATCCTCGACTTTTCCGGCGACCTCTACGGTCAGTATCTGCGCGTGGAATTCTTCAAATTCCTGCGGCCCGAGATGAAATTCACGGACTGCTCTGCGCTCTCCGCCGGCATCGCAGGGGACATTCTCAACACACGCAAGACCTTCGGCGACCCGGACCTGCGTCCGTTCAAGCCGAACGGATCGGTGCAATAAATGAACCGCTCTTTCTGCGTAGGAGAGAGCGGTTCATTTATTGCACTAATAGGTATACATAAGTTTTTTTATTATTTATGTCTACTGTCTTTGCCTCGATGCGTGCAGCATATGCACAGGTAAAAAGATCGGTGCGATGTTTGAACCGCACCGATCTTTTTTCTTGTGAGCAGTTAGACGACGAGAAAATAGGGCGCAACGTCGTAGCCGAAGCGCGAGTGCGACGAGGCTTGCACGCTTTTTCTGATTGTTCATTTTCGAGATTCTCACCTTTCTCTCACGATATGTCTTCTTTGGACCGCGGCGGTCCATACTATGATACCCGCGATGATACCCTATTTCAGACGAATTGGCATTTGTTTGTGACAAACACACGAAAAATGTCATTTAAAGAAAATACAAGAAATCGCTTTTATCCGGCGGTGTTTCGTGCTATAATCGAGACAAATTTAAAAAAGTTCATTTTTTTAAAGGAGTACACCACATGAAGTTTCGAGACATGCCCTACAAGCGCCCCGAGCTGGAAACGCTCCGCGGCGCCTACGCTTCGCTGACCGAACGCTTTCCGAAAGCCGCCTCTGCCGACGAGCAGTATGCGCTGATCCTTGAGCACGAAAAGCTCTCCGACCGCTTCGCGACAATGGAGACGCTCGCCGAGATCCGGCAGTCCATCAATACGACCGATCCGTTTTATGAGGGCGAGGTCGCGTTCTTCGACGAGAACGAACCGCTCGTGAGTGACTGGCAGCAGTGCTTTTACCGCGTCGTCGCGGACTCGCAGTTCCGCGCGGCGCTTGAGGAGAAGACCGGCGCGATCTTCTTTAAAAATATTGAGATTGCCCTGCGCTCCTTCTCGTCGGCGGTCATCGACCTCTGCCAGCGCGAAAACGCGCTCACGACCGAATACGAAAACCTTCTCGCCTCGGCGAAGATCAATTTCCAGGGCGGGGTCTACAACCTCTCCGAAATGCAGAAGTTCACGATCGGCAGCGACCGCGCCGTCCGCAAGGCCGCGTGGGAAAAGATTGCCGGCTTCTTCACGGACAATGCCGCCCGGCTCGACGCGCTCTACGACGAACTCGTCCAAAACCGCACCGAGCAGGCGCACCGCCTCGGCTACGAAAACTTTGTCCAGCTCGGCTACGACCGTCTCGGCCGCAACTGCTATGGGCCGGAGGAGATTGCTGCCTTCAGAAAGCTCGTCGTGCGCGACGTCGTGCCCGTCGTCTCCCGCTTCAAGGCGGCGCAGGCCAAGCGCCTCGGCGTCGACCATCTGATGTTCTGGGACGATACCTGCCAGTACCCGGACGGCAACCCGAAGCCCGTCGGCGACCGCGACGCCCTCGTCGACGCGGCGCAGAAGATGTACCGCGAGATGAGCCCGCAGACCGGCGAGTTCTTCGACTTTATGAAGCAAAACGAGCTCTTCGACCTCGAGAGCAAGAAGGGCAAGGCCGGCGGCGGCTACTGCACCAGCATTCCGGACTACCATTCGCCCTTCATCTTCTCGAACTTCAACGGCACCGCCGGCGACGTCGACGTCCTCACACACGAGGCCGGCCATGCCTTCGCGGACTACACCGCACGCGCGAACCCGCTCTCCGAGCTGCGCTGCCCGACGATGGACGGCGCGGAGACGCACTCGATGTCGATGGAGCTCTTCTCCCGCCCGTGGGACAATCTCTTTTTCGGGGACGCCGCGGAGCGCTTCCACGTCTATCAGCTCGAAACGGCCTTCGACTTCATCCCCTACGGGACCCTCGTCGACCACTTCCAGACCGAGATGTACGAGCACCCGGAGCTCACGCCCGCACAGCGCCACGAAAAATGGCTCGAGCTCGAACACCTCTACCGCCCGTGGATCGACTTCGGCGAGCTGCCTTACTTCTCCATCGGCGGCGGCTGGCAGCGCCAGCACCACATCTATTCCGACCCGCTCTACTATATTGATTACTGCCTCGCGCAGACGACGGCGCTCGAATTCTGGACCGCGTCCGAAAAGGACTGGCACGAGGCCTTCTCGCGCTACCTGACCTTTGTGCAGGCCGGCGGCACGAAGACCTACCTCCAGCTCTGCCAGCTCGGTGCTCTGCGCTCCCCGTTTGAGGACGGCACGCTTCGCGATGTCGGGGAAGCTGTGGAAAAATATACCACAAAATAATAAGGCGCAAAAAGGGAGCCGTCTCCAATCTGGAGGCGGCTCCCGCTCGTTTGATTTTTTTATTTTGCGAGGACCTTTTTGAGGCGCGCGTAGCGGGGGAGGGAGTGCTCCGTCGGGCGCTCGGGCTGGCCCTGAATGAGGGGCAGGGCGTAGTCGATGAACTCCTGCTTGACGTTGTTGCCCTCGTCATTGATCCACTCGCGCGGGACTTTCTTTTCGAGGTTCGCCACCGACTCGAGCGGAATGAGCGTCATTTCGCAGACGTACTTGCCGTCGACGTCGTTGCGCTCGAAGGCGACCATCTTGCCGGTCTCGCCCGCGACCGCCGCTTCGACGGCGAGACGGCCCGCCTCGACGGCCTCGTTGAGGTCTGTTTCGGACGCGAGATGCGCGCCGCAGCGCTGCAGAAGACTCAGCTCGATGCCGCGAACCTTCGCGCCGGTGCGCTCCTTGAGCGTGTTCGCAAGGCGCACGGCGAGACCGCCGAGCTGGACGTGGCCAAAGCCGTCCGTCGCGGAGGTCTTGGCCTCGGAAACGAAGCTGCCGTCCGCGTAGTGGATGCCCTCGGACACGGCAATGAGGACCTTGCCGGTCTTGTTATAGATGGCTTCGACGTCCGCGACGAATTTGTCCATGTCGAAGTCGACCTCCGGCAGATAGACGAGGTCCGGGCCGGAGCCGCAGCAGGTCGCGAGAGCGGCCGCGCCCGCGAGCCAGCCCGCGTGACGGCCCATGATCTCAATGACGGTAATCATGCCAGTATCGTAGACGCGTGCGTCCTTCGAGACCTCCATGCAGGAGGTGGCAATATACTTGGCCGCCGAGCCGTAGCCCGGGCAGTGGTCGGAGCCCCAGAGGTCGTTGTCGATCGTCTTCGGCACACCCATGACGCGGCACTCGTAGCCGACCTTTTTCATGTAGCGGCTGATCTTTTCGCAGGTGTCCATCGAGTCGTTGCCGCCGTTATAGAAGAAATAGCGCACGTCGTACTTTTTGAAAATTTCGAGGATGCGCCTGTAGTCTGTGTCGTCCTTGTCGGGGTCGGCGATCTTATAGCGAACGCTGCCGAGCTCGGAGGAGGGCGTGTTTTTGAGAAGTTCAAGCTCTTTGGGGTCCTCTTCATCCATGATATAGAGCTTGTCGTCCAGCACGCCGCGGATGCCGTGCGCGGCACCGTAGACCTTCGTGATGCACTCGGCGTCGAGCGCGGTACGGATGACGCCGTAGGCGCTCGCGTTGATAACGGCGGTCGGGCCGCCGGACTGGCCGATGATGCAGGAGCCTTTGAGCGTATTTGACATTTCTATCTCTCCTTCTGTGATTTGAAAATAATCATGAAAAACTTTCCCTGTATCTGTTGATGATAACACAAAATTGGAGTAAAATACAGACATATGCTTCCCCATGAAAAAAATTTTTAGGAGTTGATTTTATGCCGATCGTCACATCGACAGAAATGTTTAAGAAAGCTTACGAAGGTCATTATGCCATTGGTGCCTTCAACGTTAACAATATGGAAATCATCCAGGGCATCACCGAGGCGGCAGCCGAGGTCCGCTCTCCGCTGATCCTGCAGGTCTCCGCCGGCGCGCGCAAATACGCAAAGCACGTCTACCTCATGAAGCTCGTCGAGGCCGCCGAAGCGGACACCGGTCTGCCGATCTGCCTGCACCTCGACCACGGCGATTCCTTCGAGCTCTGCAAGTCCTGCATCGACGGCGGCTTCACCTCCGTCATGATCGACGGCTCGAAGCACTCCTTCGAGGAAAACGTCGCCCTCACAAAGCAGGTCGTCGCGTACGCGCACGACCACGGCGTCGTTGTCGAAGCCGAGCTCGGCCGTCTCGCCGGCATCGAGGACGCCGTCAACGTCAAGGCCGAGGACTCCTCCTACACCCGTCCCGAGGAGGTCGAGGAATTCGTCTCCCGCACGGGCTGCGACAGCCTCGCCATCGCCATCGGCACCTCCCACGGCGCGTTCAAGTTCAAGCCCGGCACGAAGCCGCAGCTCCGTCTCGACATCCTCGAGGAAGTCGAAAAGCGTCTGCCCGGCTTCCCGATCGTGCTGCACGGCGCTTCCTCCGTCATCCCGAAGTATGTCGACATCATCAACGCCAACGGCGGCAAGCTCGTCGACGCACTGGGCGTGCCCGAGGACCAGCTCCGTCAGGCCGCCAGCATGGCTGTCTGCAAGATCAACATCGATTCCGACCTCCGCCTTGCCATGACCGCCGGCATCCGCGAGACAATGGCGAAGGAGCCCGAAGCCTTTGACCCCCGCAAGTACCTCGCGCCGGGCCGCGACAATATCCACGAGCTCGTTAAGGCCAAGATCGTCAACGTCCTCGGCAGCGACGGAAAAGCCTGAGCCACCCGTCCGGCCCCGCCGGACAAAACATATTTAAGGAATGATTGCAATGGATAAGCAGGATAAAACTTCATTTTGGGCAAAACTGCGCAGCAGCGCGGCCCCGGAGGCGGACGGGGGAGACGGGCGTCTCTTCCGCCTGGCCGACGAGAGCTACGAGGGGCCCGGTCTGCCGATGATTCTCCGGCTCGCCGTCGCCGCCGCGCTCGTTCTGGTGACGACGCTCCTCACGCTGGCGGACAGCGTCTCGCTGCTCGTTTTGATCGTGGCGGCGCTCGTCGCCGGCTACGATCTCGTGCTCAGCGCGTGGAACGGCATCCGCGCCCGGGCGCTGCTGCAGGAGGATCTGCTGATCGTCGCAGCGTCTGTCATCTCGTTTTGCACGGCGCAGCCGCTGCAGGGCGCGCTCGCGCCGCTCATTCTGCAGCTCGCCTTCATCCTGCGCGACTATGTCCAGGCCGGTATGAAGCGCTCGCTCGCGGACGTCATCGACCCCGCCGACAGCGGCGACTGGTCGGACGCGGACATCACCCCCGGAAGTGCCGTTCGCGTCGAAGCCGGTCGCATTTTCCCCGCCGACTGCGTCGTCACGGAGGGCAGCGCCTATGCTGATCTCAGCACGCTGACGGGCGACGCCGCCCTGCGCGAGTTGCGCCCCGGCAGCTTCGCCCCGGCGGGAGGCGAGTGCGCCGACGGCGAGGTCACCGTCCAGATCATCTCGGAGCCGGAGGCTTCGCTCAGCGCCAAATACGCCGCCGCGCTGCGCAAGGGCGCGTTAGAGCCGACCGCCGCCGAG
>JAKOSQ010000324.1 GCA_029777215.1 Bacillota bacterium | reverse complement strand
GTGATGTGTGAGTGGGAGCTGTTGTCGAGGTCGCAGACCGCGACGATGTCCCGGTGTGCCACAACGACGTCCTTGCCGAGATGGAGATACATCAGCCTTCCTCCTTTACACTGCCGGCGCTCACGGTGAAGACCCGTCCGCCCGTGCGTTCGCGGATGCCGCCGTCCTCGCAGCAGGTGATGAGCGTCTGTCCGCCGCCGATGCGGTTGAGGACGTATGCCTGTCGCCGGGCGTCGAGTTCACTCAAAACATCGTCCAGCAGGAGAATGGGACACTCGCCCGTATCCTGCGTGGAGATTTCACGCTCGGCCATCTTCAGCGAGAGGGCCGCCGTGCGGGTCTGGCCCTGTGAAGCGAAGAGCCGTGCGGAGCGGCCGCCGATCGAGACCTCGAGGTCGTCCTTGTGGACGCCGGTGAGGAGGGCTTCGGAGGCGATCTCCGCTTCGCGGTGTGCTCTCTGGTGGGCCATGATCTGCTCGTAAATTTCACTGGCTGGGGCGAAGGGGTCCGTCACGGTGGAGACCGTTTTGTATTCGAGGCCCAGCGCCTCGCCGCTGCCGGAAAATTCCGCGTGGATGGGTGTGGCCGTCTCGGCGAGACGGCGGCAGAAGGCGGCGCGGTAGCGCACGAGCTGCGCGGAGATGCGGGCCATTTGTTCGGAATAGTCGTCCAGCGCGTCCAGCAGGGGCGGCTTTTCGTGCCAGTCCGTGAGGATGCGGCGCTTGCTGTCCGCAAGGCGGTTGTAGTCTGTGAGAAGCTTCCCGTAGTTCGGGCGGAGCTGGCTGATTGCCATGTCGAGGAAGCGGCGGCGCTCCTTCGCGCCCTCGCGGATCATGTTGAGATCGTCCGGACAAAAGAGGACGACGCGGAGACTGTCTGCAAGTTCATTGGCGTTTTTTCGCACGCCGTTGACGAGGATCTGCTTGCGCCGGCCCCGCGCCATGGTGACGGAGATTGTCTGTTCGCGCTCCTGTGAAAAGACGCGGGCGGCGACGCGGGCGGTCTCGCTTTCAAATGAGATGAGCTCGCTGTCGAGCCGGGTGCGAAAGCCGCGGCCGCAGCTCAAGAGAAAAACGGCCTCGAGAAGATTGGTCTTCCCCTGCGCGTTTTCGCCTGCGATGACGTTGATACCCGGGGAGAGCGCGACGGCTGCGCGGTCGTAATTTCGGAAGCCCTCGAGCGTGATTTCGCGGACGATCATTGCGCGGCACCGACCTCGAAGCTCTGCTCGCCAAGCGCGACGACGTCGCCGGGGCGGATTTTTTTCGTCCTCATCGTGCAGGGCTCGCCGTTGACGGTCACTTCGCCGTCCTGAATGAGGGTCTTGGCCTCACCGCCGGTCTCGGCGGCGCCGGTAAACTTCAGCAGGGCGTCGAGACGGATAAATTCGGTGTGAATTTCAATTTTTTCGGGCATGGGCGTCCTCCTTATTTCAGCCGCACGGGCAGGATCATATAAAGGAACTTGTCGCTGCCGTCCCGCGGAACGATGACACAGGGGGACGAGCCGTTGTTGAGGCAGATCTCCAGCTCGTCGCTGGGGGCCGCCTTGAGCGCATCCTGCAGGTAGCGGTTGTTAAAGCCGATCTCGTGGTCGCCGCCGTCGCCCTCAAAACCGCAGACGTCTTCGCCCTTGCCGACGCCGGTCATGCAGAACATGCTGAGCTTGCCGTGGCCAAAGGTGCAGCGCAGCGGGTTTTTGACGCGGTCGTCGATGATGAGGGACACGCGGTCGACCGCATGCAGAAATTCCTGCCGGCTAATCTTGAGGCGGTACTGGAAGTCGGGCGGAATGGCTTTTTTGTAGTCGAGGAATTCGCCCTCGAGGCGGCGCGTGATGAGCACGCAGTTTTCGACCGAGAAGGATATGTGTTTGGCGCCGACGATGATTTTGACAGGCTCTTCGCTGTCCGCGCACATTTTCTCGAGGTCGAGCAGCGCCGTGCCGGGTGCGATAAAGGAGCAGTCGTCCATGGTCGATGCCTCCGGCGTTTCGCGGCGCATCGCGAGACGGTAGCCGTCCACCGCTACGACGGTGAGCTTGCCGCCCTCGATCTCAAAGAGCGCGCCGGTATAGACCGGCCGGGCCTCGTTGTCGCTCACGGCGAAAATGGTCTCGTCGATCATGTCGCGCAGGGTGTTCTGCGGCAGAGCCACAGATTTCTGGTGCTCGACAGACGGGAGCTCGGGGTAGCTGTCTGAATACATGCCCATGATGGAGAAGTCCGCGTTGCCGCAGGTGATGCGGGTCATGTTGTTGTCGTCCGACACAACGGTGACGATGTCCTCCGGCAGGCTGCGGACGATGCTGTCGAACAAGCGCGCCGTAATGACGACGCTGCCGGGCTCCGCGACGTCCGCCGGAAAACTCGTGTAGATGCCCTTGACGAGATCGTAGCCCGTGATTTTAACGCCGTTCGCGGCTTCAATGAGCAGACCCTCCAGCGAGGGGTTTGGACTCTTCGACGCGGCTGCTCGAGAGGCGGTGGCCACGGCGGTTTGAAGCAGGTATTTTTCGCAGGTAAATTTCATGGATGTTCCTCCGTTTCTACCCGGCGCTCTCCGCTTCTTTCTAAAAGAGAAAGAGAGTTAGAGAGAATATAAGGTAGTAGAATTAGTAGTAGAAGAAAAAGATGTGCAAAAGTGGCCTGAGGGCTTGAAAACAGGGAAATCGCGGTGTTGCCAAAAATGTTGAAAAGTGAAAACTTTACAACATGGAAAATTCAGGAGTTTCAGAGAAGGGAGTTTTCAACAGGTCTGTTTGCGAAAACCAACAGAAAAATGTTGAAAACAAGGGACCGCCGCCGTAACCGGAAAGAGGGGGTTTACTGCCCGTGAATCGTGTTAATGTTGCTCGTGATGTCGCGGATTGTCGCGCTCACGGAGGGGTCGCGGCTGATGAGGTCCTCGACCTTGCGGATGGACTGCAGGACGGTGGTATGGTTTCGGTCCTCGTACTGCTCGCCGATATCCTTGAGCGAGAGGTTCGTGAGGCTCCGCATGAGGTACATGGAGATCTGGCGGGCCATGGCGGTGTTTTTTGTGCGGCGCTGGCCGCGCAGGTCGTCCGGCTCAAGGGAGTAATAGTGGGCGGTCTCCTCGATGATGATGTCCGGCGTTGGGACGAATTCGCCGACGCGGATGACGTCCTTGATCGCGCGCTTGGCGGCGCTGATGTTGATCTCGTCGTCCATGATGGAGTTGTAGGCGGTCAGGCGCTTGACGACGCCCTCAATCTGCCGTATGTTCGATTTGATGGTGTCCGCGATGTAGTTGACGACGTCGTCCGGCAATACCATGCCGAGCTGGGCCGCCTTGTTGCGGATGATCGCCATGCGCGTCTCCATATCCGGAGGCTGAATGTCCGCCATGAGGCCGCCCTCAAAGCGCGTGCGCAGACGGTCTTCGAGCTTGACCATCTCCATCGGGGGACGGTCGGAGGTGATGACGATCTGTTTTCCGGCCTCGTAGAGGTTGTTGAAGGTGTGGAAAAATTCCTCCTGCACGCCGATTTTGCCGGCAATGAACTGGATATCGTCCACGAGCAGCAGATCGACGTGGCGGTATTTGTTGCGGAATTCCTCCTGCGTGTTGTCCTTGATGGACTGGACCATTTGATTTGTGAAGTCGTCGCCTTTGACGTAGGCGATCATGGCGTTCGGTTCCGACTCGTGGATGCGCTGCCCGATAGAGAGCAGCAGATGCGTTTTGCCGAGCCCGGAGTTGCCGTAAATGAAGAGGGGGTTATAGACCTCGCCCGGCTTGTCCGCGACGGCAATGGCCGCGGCGTGGGCGAATTTGTTGGAGTTGCCGACAATGAACTTGTCGAAGGTGTAGCCCGCGACCTCGGGCAGGCTGTCGTCCTTTTCGGAGGTATTCTCGTAGTCGTCGAGCTCGTCCTCCGCGAGGACCAGCAGATCGAAGGGACAGGAGAAGAGGTCTGTGAGCGCCGTTGTGATCGGCGCGGCATAGCGCTGGGTGATGATGTTGCGCTTGAAGTCCGTCGGCGTGTAGAGGACGAGACGGGTATCTGAAAGCTCGACAGGGCGGCAGTCCGAAAACCAGGTGTTGATGGACGTGGCCGTGAGCTCCTTTGAAAGAATGTCCAGAATGCTGTTCCAGACATCGGTGACTGAATTCATCAAAAAAACCGAACTCCTTTTGCAATAGGCTCAAAAAAATCGCGCCGTGCCTTTTTTGCGGGAAATTTCAAGGCATAGTAGAATATGATAAGTATATCAAAAATCACTTCGAATTTCAACTATAATATATAATAAAGTATCTGGCGATTTCGACGTTTTGCGCTTGCTTTTGACAGTATGAGAGCGTACGATAGGAGAAAACTGCCGCACGCGGCGGAAAACCGAAAGGAACGGCCATGCAGACCTTAGCAAAGGCAATCTTTAACGACAGAAATCTGAGCCTCCTCCCGGCGTGCCTGGAAGGGGGCACTTTGCCTGCCCTGGTGGTCGGACCGGGCGGCACGGGCCGGGCGGGACTCGCCGCGGCCCTGCGCCTGCAGACGGGCCGGCCGCTGTTTGTAATCTGTCCGGACGAGACGGCGGCGGAAAACTTCCGCCGGGACCTTGCCGTGTTTTTAGAAGAGCCCTGTGAGACGCTGTTTTCGCGCGACATGAACTTTTACGGCGCCGAGGGAGTTTCCCGCGAGGACGAACAAAAGCGCATACGGACGCTCTGCGCGCTTGCAAAGGGCCAATGTCCCGTGGCGATCTGCTCCGTGACGGGGCTTTTGCAGCGCACGATGCAGCCGAAGAAGCTGGCTGAGGCGGCGATCGTCATTGAGGACGGCGCGGCCTGCCCACCCGAGAAGATCGAACAGGCGCTCCTTCTCTGCGGCTATGAGCGGACCAGTCAGGTCGAGGGCCCGGGCCAGTTTTCGCGCCGCGGCGGCATCCTCGACTTTTTCTCCCCGGCCTACGAGAACCCCGTCCGCTGCGAGTTCTGGGGCGACGAAGTCGACTCCATGGGCTTTTTCGATACGGACTCTCAGCGCCGCACCGAACCGCTGAGCCGCTGCGAAATTCTTCCCTCGAGAGAGGTCCTGCCCGCGATGGGGGACAGCGAGAGCTTTTTGGACCGCCTGCACGCCCTCGAAAAGCAGGTCGCCCGCCACGGAAACGAAAAACTTGTCGAGACGATCCGCGCGGACGCCGAGCACTACGGCGCGACGCACGACCTGCGCGCCGCCGACCGCTGGGCGGACCTGCTCTATCCGCAGTTCAACACGGCGATCGACTTCATCCCGCCGGACGCGATCGTTTTTCTCGACAAGCCCGGCCGCGTCACGGAGACCGCCGCGGCATTCTTCAAGCAGCACGCCGCTGACCTGGAAATTCTGGTCGAGAGCGGTATGGTCTACGGGAAAAATGCCCGCTACTACCTCCCGTGGGAGCTCGCGTGCGCTCGTCTCGCGGATTTCGCCCTCGTCATGGGCGACAACTTCACCCAGGGCCGCTGTCCGGTCGAGCCGAAGAGCGTTGTCAACGCCCTGTCGAAACAGCTCCCGTCCTACGGCGGCAGCGCCGAGACCGCGATCGACGACGTCAAACACTACATAAACGAAAAATACTCTGTCGTGGTCCTCGCCGCCGACGAGCGCCGCGCGGAGCTTCTCAGTCAGACCTTCATCGGCAAGGGTGTCAAGGTCGGGCTCGACAAGGAGCTGCGCCGTCTGCCGCCCCCGGGCAGCTGCGCCGTCGCCGTAGGCGCGCTGACGGCGGGCTATGAGCTGCCGGACGCGAAACTCGCCGTGCTGACGGACAACCAGATCGTCCAGTCCGCCGGCGTCCGCAAACTCAAAAAGAAAAAGGCCCTCAAGGACCGGCAGGGCATCGAGAGCTATGCCGACCTCTCCGTCGGCGACCTCGTCGTCCACGAATATCACGGCATCGGCCGCTTTGCGGGCATCTTTAAGATGCCGGTCGACGGCATCGAAAAGGATTATGTCAAGATCTGCTACGCCGGCTCGGATGTCCTCTATGTCCCCGCGACGCAGCTCGACCTCGTGTCGAAATATATCGGCGCGGGCGAGGACGCGCCCGTCAAGCTCTCCAAAATGGGCGGCGCGGAGTGGACCAAGACCAAGGCCCGCGCCAAGACCGCGACAAAAAAACTCGCCAAAGAGCTCGTCCAGCTCTACGCCGAGCGGCAGCGCCTCAAGGGCCACGCCTTTGCCACGGATTCTCCATGGCAGATAGAATTTGAAGAAAAATTCGGCTATCGGGAGACGGATGACCAGCTCCGCAGCATCAACGAGATCAAGGCGGACATGGAGCGTGAGCAGCCGATGGATCGACTGCTCTGCGGCGACGTCGGCTACGGCAAGACCGAGGTCGCCCTGCGCGCGATCATGAAGTGCATCCTCGACGGCAAGCAGGCGGCGTTTCTGGTGCCGACGACAGTGCTCGCCCAGCAGCACTACCAGACTGCCATGCAGCGCTTTTTCGGCTTCCCTGTAAATATCCACCTGCTCAACCGCTACCGCACGCCCGCGCAGGTTCGCGAGACCCTCGCCGCGATGCGCGACGGCAGCGCCGATCTCGTCATCGGCACGCACAGGCTCCTGCAAAAGGACATCGAATTTAAAAACCTCGGCCTCGTCGTCATCGACGAGGAGCAGCGCTTCGGCGTTGGCCACAAGGAAAAGCTCAAGGAGATGTGCCGCCAGGTGGACAGCCTAACCCTCTCGGCGACCCCCATCCCGCGCACGCTCAACATGGCCTTCTCCGGTCTGCGCGACATGTCCACCATCGAGGAGCCGCCCCAGGACCGCCAGCCCGTCCAGACCTACGTTATGGAACACGACTGGGGCGTCATCGCGGACGCCATCCGCCGCGAAATTTTACGCGGCGGCCAGGTCTACTACCTCCACAACCGCGTCGAGAGCATTGAGCGCACCGCCGCGAAGATCAAAAAGCTGCTCGACGACGAGATCACGGTGTCCGTTGCACACGGACAGATGGACGAAGAAACGCTCTCGACCGCAATGGAAAATGTCGTCACCGGCGACACGCAGGTCCTCGTGTGCACAACGATCATCGAGACCGGCATCGACATCCCGAACGTCAACACCCTCATCATCGAGGACGCCGACCGCCTCGGCCTCGCCCAGCTCCACCAGCTGCGCGGCCGCGTCGGCCGCTCGTCCCGCCGCGCCAGCGCCTACCTCACCTACCGCCGCGACAAGGTCCTCACCGAGGTCGCCGAAAAGCGCCTCAACGCGATCCGCGAGTTCGCGGAGTTCAATTCGGGCTTCAAGATCGCAATGCGCGACCTCGAAATTCGAGGCGCGGGCAGTCTGCTCGGCGCGGAACAGAGCGGCCACCTTATCGACGTTGGATACGATATGTACCTAAAGTTGCTTGAGGAGGCAGTTTTGGAGGAGAAGGGCGAGAAACCGCAGCCCCACACCTCCTGCTCGGCAGACCTCTCCGTTTCGGCGAACATTCCGGAGAGCTACGTTGCCAGCCCCGAGCAGCGCATGGACCTTTACCGACGCATCGCCCTCGTCCGCACCGAGTCGGAGGCGGACGACCTGCTCGACGAGATGATCGACCGCTTCGGCGACCCCCCGTCGAGCGTGTCGGCGCTCGTGCAGGTCGCGCTGCTGCGCGGCGAGGCGGAGAGCGCCGCGATTACGGATGTTTCCCAGAAGGGCGGCATGCTGCGCTTTACGCTCGGCGATTTCGACATGGCCAAAGTGTCCGCCATGTACGCACAACCGGAATACAAGGGCCGCCTCAAGGTCGAGGCCGGGACGAAGCCCTGCGTGAGCCTCAACCTCCGCAGCGGCAAGCGCGTCGTCGAAACGGCGCGTAAATTTGTCGCCGACTACCGCGCGCTGACCGCCGGCGCGGAGGCGTGATTTTACAATTTCGACTTGTTATGATCGCCGCAGCGTGCTATCATTAAAAAGTTAACCGACTTGTGCAGATCAGCCGGAAGGCAAGCGATACATATAATATAAGGAGAACACAATGAAAAAACGGATCATACCGCTTGTCCTTGCGGCAAGCCTTGGCTGCGGACTGCTCGCGGGTTGTCAGAGCAGCGAGCTGCGCTCCTACGCCGAGGAGCAGAAGGGCGGCAGCGCCCAGACCTCGACGTCCGGCACCCAGATGGATTACAGCGACTGCGCCGCGACCTATGACGCGGACAAGGTCATGTTCACGGTCGACGGCATCGACGTCACCTGGGCGGAGCTCTTCTACTGGTACGTCTACGACGTGAGCAGCATGGAGCAGTATTACGGCGCGATTACCGACTGGAAGGCCAAGAGCGCCGCGGACGACACCAAGACCAACGAGGAATATGTCAAGGACAGCGCGCTCGACACGATCAAGCATTATACCGCCGTCGAGGCGCAGGCCAAGGAAAAGGGCGTCACGCTCACGGATGAGGACAAGGCCTCGCTCGAGTCCACCTGGCAGCAGAATGTTCAGAACTATGGCGGCGGGAACGAGGCGACCTTCATCGCCTACCTCCAGAAGGCCTATCTCTCCAAGGACCTCTACGACCACATCAACGAGGTGAATCTCCTTTATAACCGCCTGCTCTCCACCATGTACGGAGAGGACGGCTCGAAGCTCTCGCAGGACCAGATCCTGCAGGAGGCTGGCAAGCTCGGCTATGTCCGCGTCAAGAACCTCCTCATCTCCAATAAGGACAAGGACGGCAACGCCCTCACCGGCGACGCGCTGACCGCAAAAAAGACGCTCGCTGACAAGCTCGACAAGGAGCTCAAGGGCATTACCGACCCCGCCGCACTCGAAAAGCGTTTTGACGAGCTCGTCGCCCAGAACGGCGAGGACCCCGGAACGCAGTATTATGCGGACGGCTATACCTTTATCCCCGGAAAAGGGACCATGGACACGACCTTTGAGACCGCTGTGAGCGGACTGGGCGAAAACCAGGTCTCCGACGTCGTGGAGACCGACTACGGCTACCATATCGCGCTGCGCCTGCCGCTGAGTGCCGACGCGACCGTCGAGATCGCGAGCGACAACACGGCCAAGAAGCTCGGTTACTATGTCGCGCAGTCCCTTTTCAACACCGAGGCCGAGACCTGGACCAAGGACGCGAAGGTGGACTATACCCGCACCTATAATAAACTCAGCCTCGCGAAGGTCTTTAAAAAGGCTAAGGCGGCCGCTGCGGAGAGCGAGACGCCCGCCGCATCGCCCTCGCCGTCGGTCTCAGCCGCCGCATCGCCCTCGCCGTCGGTCTCAGCCGCCGCGTAAGGGCCTCAAAAAGCAGAAAAGGACCGGACGCACACAGCAATGCGGCCGGTCCTTTTCGACGCAAAATCAAGATAATGAGTGTTTGCCGACGTTAATCCACAAGATTTTGCGCCAAAAATCGAAGAAACAAAAAAGTAATAAAAAACGAAAAAACAAGGCATAAAAGGGTTGACAACCAAGGCTCCCGGTGTTATTATAAACAAGCTCTGGCGAGAGCGAGTCCGAAAACATGCACGATCGGGTAAAAAAAGTTCTTGACAAAGACTTTCCGATGTGTTATGATAAAGATCCGCTGCGAGAGCAGCCCCGGTCGGAACGACCGGGTGTGTACCTTGTAAATTAAACAATGTATGGCAAAATCATAAACCATGATTTTGACAGCTTATGCAAATAAGCACCTGAGATAATGAGGACTTCTACGTCAAGAAAAGACGAAAAAATTTCTTTTAAAACGAGCACAAGTGATTGACTCGTAAAATGATTTTAACTGCTTCGGCAGCTAAGATACTATTTTATAGAGAGTTTGATCCTGGCTCAGGATGAACGCTGGCGGCGTGCTTAACACATGCAAGTCGAACGAAGCTCCTTTACTTGAGATTTCGGTCAAGAGCAAAGGATGACTTAGTGGCGGACGGGTGAGTAATGCGTGAGCAACCTGC
>JAKOSQ010000323.1 GCA_029777215.1 Bacillota bacterium | reverse complement strand
GGCGGAAGCGGTCCTTGTCGAGCTTTTCGTGGGTGTGGACGTCCCAGAGACGGCAGGTATCCGGGGAAATCTCGTCCGCGAGGACGATGGTGCCGTCTGGCAGACGGCCGAACTCGAGCTTGAAGTCGACAAGTTCGATGTCGTGCTCGAGCATGAAGGCTTTCAAAAGCTCGTTTATTTTAAAGGAGTAGTTTTTGATAGTGTCGATCTCCGCCTGCGTGGCGAGACCGAGGGCGAGAGCGTGGTAACTGTTGATGAGGGGATCGCCGAGCGCGTCGTCCTTGAGGGAGAATTCGATGGTCGGAGCCTTGAAGACGATGCCCTCCTCCACGCCGTAGCGCTTGGCGAAGCTGCCGGCGGAGATGTTGCGGACAATAACCTCGAGCGGGACGATCTTGACTTTTTTCACGAGGGTGTCGCGGTCTGAGAGCTCCTCGACGAAGTGGGTGGGGACGCCCTTTTCCTCGAGCATTTTCATGAGGCGGTTCGTCAGGCGGTTGTTGATGACGCCCTTGCCGAGGATGGTGCCCTTCTTTTCGCCGTTGAAGGCGGTCGCGTCGTCCTTGTAGGAGACGATGCAGAGATTTTCGTCCGTGGTCGCAAAGACCTTCTTGGCTTTTCCCTCATAGAGCTGCGTTGTCTTTTCCATCGTAACAAATCCTCCGTATATTTTATTTAAGCGTTAAACTTTTCTTCGACTGCCCTGTTTTTGGCGAGGACCTTTTCGGCGGCGGCTTTCCGGCTGTCCGCGAGCTTTTGCGCGAGGACCGCGTCCTCGATCGCAAGCATCTCTACAGCAAGAAGGGCGGCGTTTTCGGCTCCGTCGATCGCAACCGTGGCTACAGGGATACCCGAGGGCATCTGCACGGTGGAAAGGAGAGCGTCAAGGCCGTCCAGCGTAGAAGATTTTATAGGGATGCCGATGACCGGCAGCGTGGTGTTCGCGGCGAGCGCGCCGGCGAGATGCGCCGCTTTTCCGGCGGCGGCGATAATGACGCCGAAGCCGTTATCGCGCGCGGAACTTGAAAAGTCGGCCACCTCGGCGGGCGTGCGGTGGGCTGAAAATACATGTACCTCGCAGGGAACGCCGAATTCGGAGAGCTTCGCGATGGCCTTTTCAACGACCGGCAGGTCGCTGTCGCTGCCCATGATCACTGCTGCTTTTTTCATGAGTCACCAGTCCTTCTTTTTATATGATCGTGTTTTGTGAACGCGAATTTTTCGGTTGCGGACATGGAAATCTTACATTTCAATTTTATACGAACAAAATTTTTCGGTCAAGGAAAACCGGCCTTTTTCACCCTATGAAATCCAACGATTTTTACAAGGAATTGACCGCGATTTTAGAACTTTTGACGGGAATGAGCTATTTATATAAATTACACGAATAATCAAAAACGAATTTGTGAGAAATGACGATTGCTTCGCCCGCCGCGGGAAAGGTACAATATAAAAGGAATTATCCCCGAATAAACGTCCCGCCGAGCGGGACACGGAGGAAACTATGAAAACAGATATTGTGATCGTCGGTGCCGGCCCTGCCGGCATTTTCACGGCGATGGAGCTCATCCGCAAGGGGAGCAAAAAAAAGATTGTCATGGTCGAAAAGGGTGTCGCGGTCGAAAAGCGCCGCTGCCCGAAGGCCAAGACGAAGGAGTGCGTCAACTGCAAGCCCTACTGCCACATCACAACGGGCTTTTCCGGCGCGGGCGCGTTTTCGGATGGCAAGCTCTCTCTGAGCTATGAGGTCGGCGGCGACCTGCCGACGCTCATCGGCGAGCGGGAGGCGCAGGACCTCATCGACTATGCGGACGGCATTTATCTCGAGTTCGGCGCGGACGAGAAGGTCGAGGGCGTCGGCAATTTTGACGAGGTCAAGGAAATCCGCAAGCGCGCGATCCAGGCGGGCCTCAAGCTCGTCGACTGTCCGATCCGTCACATGGGCACCGAAAAGGCGCAGGACATCTACTACCGCATCGAGCAGTATCTGCTGGAAAACGGTGTGGAGCTGATGTTCGGCTATGAGTGCGACAATGTCATCCTCGATGGGGACAAGTGCCTCGGCGTGACGCTGCACAAGGGCCTTGAAAACATAGAAATTTTTGCCGACGAGACGGTCATCGCGACCGGCCGCAGAGGAGCCGAGTGGCTCGAGAAGATCTGCGCGGAGAACGCGATCGCCCACCAGCCCGGCACCGTCGACATCGGCGTGCGCGTCGAGTGCCGCAACGAGGTCATGGAAAACGTCAACAAAGTGCTCTACGAATCAAAGCTCATCGGCTACCCGAAGCCCTTCAAAAACAAGGTTCGCACCTTCTGCCAGAACCCCGGTGGCTTCGTCAGCCAGGAAAATTACGACGACGACCTCGCCGTCGTCAACGGCCACAGCTTCAAGGACAGAAAGTCCAACAACACAAACGTCGCGATCCTGTGCTCGCACAATTTCAGCTATCCGTTCAACCAGCCGATCGCCTACGCGCAGAAGGTCGGCGAGCTCACGAATATGCTCGGCGCGGGCCACATCCTCGTCCAGCGCTTCGGCGACATCCTCGACGGCAAGCGCACCTGGGAAAAGGAACTCGCGCAGTCGAACGTCCGCCCGACGCTGACGGACGCCGTCGCGGGCGACATCACCGCCGCGATGCCCTACCGCTCGATGATCAACATCATCAACTTCATTCAGGCGGTCGACCACGTCGTGCCCGGCTTTGCCTCGACGGAGACGCTGCTCTACTCCCCGGAGCTCAAGTTCTACTCCAATCGCATCAAGATGGACAAGGAACTCAACACGAACATCCCCGGCCTCCACTGTCTCGGCGACTCGAGCGGCTGGACCCGCGGCCTCATGATGGCCTCCGTCATGGGCGTCCTGATGGGCCGCAAGATCGCGGAACGTGAGGAAGCGGAAGTCTGATTTTGCAAAAAAACGGGACGTGCGTCGGTTGACGCGCGTCCCGAATTTTTATGCTTTTGGCTGTTTTGCGCTTGCAAGGCCCCAGAGCACCCACATCATCGGCGCGACCAGAAACAGGCCGAGACCGAAAAACGCCTGCACCCAGTAGCATAGCAGCGCACAGGCCAGCGGCGCGGCGAGATCGCCGGCTTTGCCTTTCCGGGCGCGGCGCAGCGTCGCGACCACCGCGGCGAGATAGGCCGCGAGCGAGAGCGCGCCCGTGTTCACCAAAATGCCGAGATATTCGTTGTGCGCGTTGTCGACAAAGGCCTTGAGCGTCTTGCCTGTCTCCGGGACGACGCGCGAGAAGGTCAAATCCACACGCGCCGCCAGCGTGCCGGGGCCGCCGCCCAGAAGGGGACGCTCCGGGACAAGAGTCAGCAGCTTTTTCCAGATCAGCACGCGTGACGAGCCGTAGCCGTCCTCCAGATGTCCATGCAGCGCCTGCGAGAGCTCATAGAGCGTGCCGCTGCCGCCGGGGTAAAAATACAGCGCCGCAAAGCCGCCCGCGACGCAGGCGAGGGACAGCGCTGAGAACGCGAGCTTCAAGTTTCGGGACCGGAATTCTTTTTTTGCCGTCATAAAACGGCAAACGAGCAGCACCGCCGCCAGCGCGGGCAGCACGAACGCCTTTGCCGGGAAGCTGCC
>JAKOSQ010000030.1 GCA_029777215.1 Bacillota bacterium | reverse complement strand
ACCATTGCCACGATCAACGTCATGGAAAACCTGGTCCTCAACAAGGTCGATCAGGTCATCGCTCGCTTCAATGTCTGCACCTGCGACCGCTGCCGCTGCGACATCTGTGCCTGCGCGCTGAACATCCTGCCGCCCCGCTACATCGTCGCCAAGCCGGACGTCATCGTGAAGGCGGAGGCCGAGGTCCCCGAAAAGCTCGTTATGGACGCGCTTATCAAGGCCGTCATCAAGGTACGCTCCCATCCGCGCCACTGAACTGAAATAAAAAAAAGACCGTCTGCAGCACAGAAGCCGTGGACGGTCTTTTTTTCTCTTTTCCTCTTCTCCGGCCTCAAAGGCGGCCGCGCCTGTGCTGGATATCGATCCGCTGCTTGGCGAAAATTGCCTGACACAGACGATCCGTGTCCTTTTCCGGCATATCCACGAACTTGCAGCCGTAGAGCCAGCCCTCGCCATTGCTCTGCGGGACGATGCGGCAAACCGTCGCGCGGACGTTGAAGATGTCGCTGTTGCGGTCCTCCTCGATCTTAAGACCGCTGATGCGGACCGCCTCCCCCTCGCGCAGGGCGCAGTTTTCATCGCTGACGGCGATGAGCGCGCCGGAGAGGCTCACGCTCGTGACGCTGCACTTGTAGGTCGGGAGCTCCTCCTCGCTGTCGCGCAGCGGGCCGGTGACCTTCGCTATTGTGCGGGTCTTGATGCGGAAATAGTCGCGGCGTTCGTTTTCGCCGTAGGTCTTGATCTCGTTGATGCGCCAGAAAGTTCCGTGGGTGATATAAATCCGCCCGCCGAGGCTCAAAAAGCCCGCTTTCCCGCTGAACACGCTGATCTTGACGACCAGTCCGTATGCCGCAACCGGCATATCGCCGCCGTCGAGCGAGATGAGTTCGATTGCCTGTTCGCCGTTGTTGTCGAGCAGGACCGCCCGGAGTCTTCCCGCGAGCAGCAGATCATTTTCCATCGTCCTGACTTCACAGACAGAACCGACATAGTCGGTGAGTCGTCGGCTCAAAACAGCACCGCCCTTCGTTTATTTGGGGTCTCCGCGCGCCGGCGGGGCCGGGTTATTTATGCATAGACCGGATTGGTGAGCTCCGCCCAGATGCCGTTGACGAATTCAACGGAGGCGAGATACTTGTTTTTGATGATCTCCTCCGAAACGCCGAGCGATTCGGCGAGGGCGGAGACCTCGCTCCACTTGCCTTTTTCGTATTCGAGGCAGAGCGTGAGCAAATCGCGGCATTTGCCCGGCTTGTCGAGCAGGCCGTCCTTGAGTTCGTCCGACAGCGGGAGCTGCGCGAGCGCATCGTCGAGCGGGACTTGCATGAGGAGGCTCAGTGTCGAGAACATGCCGAGGAGGTACGCCTCCTGCTTTGTCAGCGGGAAGCCCGGGACAAAGCCCGCGACCTCCTGGCAGAAGGTGCCGCGCAGGAAGGACATTTTGATGACCTCGTCGGCGACGCCGCCGTCGTCCGAAAAGCTCAGCAGGTAGATCCACTGCTTGAGCTGGCCGAGGCCGAGGATCGTGAGCGCCTGCTTGATGTCCTTGACCCGGTTCGGGAGGGCGAAGTAGGCGGAGTTGACGAGCTTCAAAAGCGAATAGGAGAGCGTGACGTCGAGCGAGATGATCTGGGCGATCTCGTCGAAGTCGGGGTATTCCTTGGAGATGGCGGCCATCAGCCGGAAGAAGTTCGACTGCAGGTGCTCGAGCTTGTGGACCTTGGTGGAGACCATCGCGGAGACGCTCTCGCCCTGGTAGTATTCGCAGCCGTAGGAGACGGCGAGTTCCTTTTGCTCCGGGGAGTTGATGCCGTAGGCCGCAAGCTGTTTTCCGAAGCTCTTGGTGAGCTTGCAGACGGAGTCGATGTATTCGCGGTCCGCGCCCGAAAAATCGACCTTTATAATGTCGATAAAGGGCAGGATATTCATAAATGTGCGGTTGAATTCGAAGCCCAGCACGGCGATGCGGTAGCCCGCCTGCTTGTAGCGCAGGAGGATGTCCCGCGCCTCGGGGTTGACAAGGATGTTTTCCTCGATTTGAATGACGAGCTTCTTGACGTCGAAGACGTTCGGGATGTCCTTCATCAGCAGGTTGGGCGTGAAGGTTAGGAAGCAGTCCTTGCCGCCGAGGAAGCTTTCGGCGTTGAGTTCGTTGAAAAAGGTGACGATCGTGTTCGCGACGCGGGCGTCCCTTTTGTTGTAAAGGGAGCTTGCATCCTGAAAATACACGAGCTCGTAGGCCACCAGTTTTTCGTTGCCGTCAAGTATCGGCTGACGCACGATATGACTTTCCATTCCTGTTTCCTCCTTAGGTATGCGGCGAAGCACGGCGCTGGAACATCCAAAGTGGGATATTCCATAATTCCAAATTTATTATATACCACCTGTGTTCGATCTTCAAGAAAAATTCGGAAACAAACGGACGGATTTTGTTTATTTTTTTGCAACCGCGTTCATTTCTTCTCCGGGACCGTTTTCTTAAACTTTTCCGCCGTTGAGAGAATGCTGCAGTAGACCTTGGCGATGATCTCGTAGAGATCGGGCGGGATGTTTTTGCCGACGTCGAGCATGCAGAGCATACTCGACACGCTGTCGTCCCGGTAGACGGGGATGCCGGACTGCTCGGCGACGTTGATGATGCGCTCGGCGATCTCCCCGTAGCCGGAGGCGATCACGACCGGGGCGAGGTCGCTGTCCGGCTCGTAGCGCAGGGCTGCCGCCCGGATATCAGATTTTGACATCGACGCCGACCCTCCTGTATGGCAAAGATTTGAAGACTTCCATGAGCGAGCGGGTCTTTTCAAAGGCCTCCACCTGCGTTTTGCCGAGGTGGTAGTCCGACCCGTAAAAGAGCTTCGGCATGGACTTCATCATTTCCTCGTAGCCCGCCTCGCTGCCCTTGGGGCAGTAGAGGTTAAAGTCCACCGTGTTGTTGTAAACATAGAATTCCGCCTCAAAGCGGCCGACCGTATCGACGTCGATGACCATGAGAATGTGCATGCCGCCGCTGCCGGCGTCCTCGGGCATGTCGCTCTCGTCGCTCTCGGGATTGATCCAGAGCTCCGCGAAGGAGCGGGTGTCGTCATACTGCACGGGCAGAATGAAGTGGAGCAGCGGCGTGAAGTTGCAGGGCGAGGACAGCAGGCTGTGGAGCATGCCATCCATCTTCAGAGAGTCCGCCGCGCTCATTTTGCCGGAGTCGTTCTGCTTTGTCAGCAGCTCGACGATCTGGTTCATGACAGAGGTGCCGGAGAACCCGGCGTTCTGCGCGAGCAGCTGCGCCGTGTCCCCCGCGCCCCGCGCGGCCTGCGGCGAGTTGCCGTTGAGGTAATCTGTCAGCAGTTCAACCAGCTCCTGCTTTTGCGGAGCGCTCAGATACTGCCGCAGACGGAAGGCGGTCTCGGTGACGTAATCCGGATTGGAGTTGAAGCGCGAGAGATTGTAGGTGAGGATCGAAAGCGTTTTGGCGAGCTTGGGGTCGTAGAAGACGCTCTCCTCCGCCTGCTTGATGAAAGCCAGCGTCTCGGCCTTTAGCGCCGGAAAATTTGCCGCGGCGTCCTTCGCCCCGTACCCGGCGATGAGGGCGTCGAGCTGCTTTGTAAAGCTCGCGTTTCCCGCGAGCTGGCCGCGCAGAAAGCTGAGGTTGTTGCCGACGGAATCAAGAATGTCTCGCTGACTGCCGGTAGAGTAGATCGCGCGCAGCAGACGGGCGATTGCCGTCTGCACCTCGGGCTTTGCGCTGTTCTGGGCGCTGACGTCCCGGAGAAAATCGAAGAGCGGCCCCTTGAAGGAGGTCGAGGCGTTTTCCTGGTTTTTCATCTCTCCCGCCAGCGCGTCCGGCTGCAGCAGCAGCGTGTCGAAGACGTTTTCGATCTCCGAGGTGACGGTCTTGTTGTTCGCGGGCAGGAGCTTGTAAAGGTCCTCGAGCATGCCGATGTTCTGCAGATAGGTCGCCGTCACGCCCGGGTCCTTGAGGAGGTTGAGAAGGAGTGTCGGCGTTCCGTCTTCAAAAAGGCCGTTGTTCTGCTTGAGGATTTCGCTCTGGTTGTGCGTCTGCAGGACCTTGGTGGTGTTCGCAAGATTGAGCACGCCGACGGCTTCGGTGCCCGGCTTGGGCGTCACGGCCTGGTTTTTGTTGACAAGCGGCGTGGTTATTTTAAGAAAATCAGACATTTCTTCCCCTCCTTTCCATATTTTATTTATCTAATCATAAAATTTCACCGATATATTTATATCTCGTTTTGAAAAAAACACAATCGGGGCATCGAAAATTT
>JAKOSQ010000322.1 GCA_029777215.1 Bacillota bacterium | reverse complement strand
GCTGTGATATAATACTGCACATTCCCCGCAGTGGGATGGACACACGAATTTAACGTCTGCCGCCGTGGGCGGTATGGAGGTTCCAATATGCGAAGATCAATCAGACTGCTGCCGCTGGCGCTGGTACTCGCGCTGCTGTGCGCCTGCACGCAGGAGAGCGCGTCGCTCAAGGGCGTCTCACCGAGCGCGTCCGCGGCACTCGAGAGCGCCGCGCCGTCCGTCTCGCCGTCCGCCTCGCCGGACGCCGCGAGTGCCCCTGCAAACGTCGACAACATGGCCCGCTGCCGCGTTTTCCGCACCTTTCTTTCGGACAACTACAAGGCCCTGTCGGACGCCTTCACGGGCGGCATCTCCGGCATCGGCTTCATCGACCTCGACTGCGACGGCGGCATCGAAATGATCCTTTTTGATTCCGGGGCCTCCGCCGCCCTCGGCGCGGAGTTCTTCGATATCGACGCGGACGGCGCGGTCGAGTGCGTGTCCTCAAACCTCGAGGCCGTTGGCAAGGCCTTCGGCGGCGCGCAGTTTTCCGCTGTCACCGTCAACGCCAACCGCTTTGACGATTTCCGCCTCATGAAGGACAACGCCAGCGGCGAGAAATTTTTCACTGTCGTCAGCGGCAACGGCGCGATCGACTTCAATTACAGAGAGCTCATCCGCTTTTCGTGCGACGAAAACAACATTCTAACCCTCGAGAGCGTCTGCTATGACTACCAGGACACCGACGAGGACGGCGGCGTCACGAATGAGAGCTGGAAGGTCGGCGGCAGGAGCGCCACGCAGTCGGAATACGACGCCGCGAAGAGGGCCTTTGAAAAGAGCGCTACCGACCAGAAATACACCGCCGCCGGCGTCTTCGTCTGGGACAGCGGCGCGGACTACCCCGCGAGCGCCGCCGGTCTGCAGCAGATGGCTGAAAAGGCATTCACGCTCTGGCAGGCGAGCGCGGCAAAGACCGCCTGAGACATAAGCGCCCTTCCCCGCGCATAGGCTGTACCACCACAAAACGGAGGTGTCGTCTATGGTCTATGAGGAAAAGGAAAAATTTTCAAATACGCCCCAGAACATCATTCTGGAGGACCGCGCGCGGCTGTCCGTGACCGGCGTTCTGGACGTCGACAGCTTTGACGACCGCCAGATCGTCGCCAAAACGGTCAAGGGCACGCTCATAATGCGCGGCAGCGACCTGCACATTGACAAGCTCAGCCTTGACACGGGGGACCTTGTCGTGACGGGGCTTGTCACAGAACTCGGCTACGAGGAGACCGCGCCGAGCGGCAGCCTCTGGCAGCGGCTGTTCAAGTAAGGCCTTGGAGATCTCGGTTTCGGGCCAGCTGAGCGCCGCGCTCTGGGCCCTCGCCTGCGGGGGCGTCTTCGGCGCGCTCTACGATCTGCTGCGCGCGCTGCGCCGCCGCGCCCCCGGGACGACGGACTTCTGCGACGCGCTGGTCTCGCTTTTCGGCTGCGGTGCGCTCGTCTGGCTCGCCGCGGGACCCGGCGGAGGCGAGCTGCGGCTGTACCATTTCGCGGCCGCGGGCGCGGGCGCGGCGCTCTATTTTGCTGCCGTGAGCCCGCTGCTGCTCCCCGTTTTTGTACATTTCCTCGCCGCACTGTGCACTTTTTTCGGCCTGCTGCGCGGTCCGCTTTCTCTTTTGGCTAAAAATATTCTAAAGATTGAGAAAAAATTAAAAAAAGGCTTCCAAAAATCCAAAGCATGGTTTAAAATGACTTTATGTAAAAAGCTGCGGCGGAGAAAGTCCGCCGAGCCGGACTCTGCCGGAAGGGATGAAGCCAATGCGAATCAAGCGCACAAGTCTGCTCACAAAAATCGTCGTCGTCGCCATCATACTTTACGCGGGCGTGACGCTGGTTTCCCTGAAGGTCCAGGTGTCGGCGGCGCGTCAGCAGCGCGAAGAACTGCGCTCGCAGGTGTCGTCTATCACACAGACGAACACGGAACTGCAGTACGCGATCGACCACAGCACGGACGCGGAGACCATCGAGGACATCGCCCGCGATAAGCTCGGCCTTGTCAAGCCCGGTGAGAAGATCTTCTACGACGTCAGCAAGTGACCGATCGAACAGCGGCGCCCCATCAACGAAACGGAGGATAAAGCGCATTTATGCAGCCGACAGTGGGAGAAATTTTGGAAGGCAAGGTCACAGGCATCACGAAATTTGGTGCGTTTGTGTCTCTGCCGGACGGCACGAGCGGTCTCGTCCACATTTCCGAGATCGCGAACACCTTTGTCAATGATGTCCATGACTTTGTCTCTGAGGGACAGACCGTCAAGGTCAAGATCATCGGCGTCAACGAAAACGGGAAGATCAATCTTTCCATTAAAAAGGCCATGCCGCCGGAGCCTCGCCCCGAGGGCGAACAGCGCCCACAGCGCCCCTATCAGCCCCGGCAGGACCGTCCGCAGCGACAGCCCTTCACCCCCAAGTCCTCCGCGCCTCCGGCGGAGGCCACTTTTGAGGACAAGCTCAAGCAGTTCATGCAGGACAGCGACAACCGCATCTCTGACAGCCGCATGTACGCCGACCGCAAGACTGGGTACAGAAAACGCAGAGACTAAAAAACAGCAAAACGTCCGCCTTTCGGCGGACGTTTTTTTACATTTTTTGCGCTTTTATAGTACCTTCGCCAAGAAGCTCTGCAGCCGGTCACTCTGCGGGTGGTCGAAGATTTCCGCGGGGGTGTTCTCCTCGACGATCTTGCCGCCGTCCATGAAGATGACGCGGCTGCCGACCTCGCGGGCAAAGCCCATTTCGTGCGTCACGACCACCATGGTCATGCCGTCGTGCGCGAGCTCGCGCATGACGTCGAGCACCTCGCCGACCATTTCGGGGTCAAGCGCGCTCGTCGGCTCGTCAAAGAGCATGACGTCCGGGTTCATGCAGAGCGCGCGGACGATTGCGATGCGCTGCTTCTGTCCGCCGGAGAGTTGGGCCGGAAAGGCATTGGCGCGGTCCTCGAGACCGACGCGCTTTAAAAGCTCCATCGCCTGCTTTTCGGCCTCCGGCTTCGTCATCAGCTTGAGCTTGACGGGAGCAAAAGTCATGTTGCCGAGCACCGTCATGTGCGGAAAGAGGTTGAAGTGCTGAAAGACCATGCCCATCTTCTGCCGGTGGAGGTCGATGTTCGTTTTCGGGTCCGTGATGTCGACGCCGTTGAAGAGGATCTGTCCGCCGGTCGGCACCTCGAGCAGGTTCAGACAGCGCAGGAAGGTTGACTTGCCGCTGCCGGAGGGACCGATCACAACGACGACCTCGCCCTTGTTGATCTCGGCGGAGACGCCGTCGAGGGCCTTGATCTTGTCGCCCTTGTAGTATTTTTTCAGGTCGGTCACGGAAATGAGTGCGTTACCGTTCATCCGCGCGCAGCCTCCTTTCGAGCTTCGTCTGCAGCCAGGTCAGCAGCAGCACGAGCACAAGGTAAATCAGCGCCGTTCCGAGATAGGGGAACATGACGGCGTAGGTCTTCGCGCCGACCGCCTGCGCGGCATAGACGAGCTCCTTGCCGCCGATAATGGTGATGAGGGATGTATCCTTGAAAAGCGTTATGAATTCGTTGCCCAGCGCGGGCAGAATGTTCTTAAAGGCCTGCGGGATGATGACCGAGCGCATGACCGCCGAATAGCTCAAGCCGAGTGAGCGGCCCGCCTCCATCTGACCGGGATCGACGGACATGAGACCGCTGCGGACGATTTCCGCGACGTAGGCGCCGGAGTTGATACCCAACGTCAGCGCGCCGACCATGGTGAAGTCGCGGCTGTTTTTGAAGATGACGAAGCCCATGATGAGCAGTTGCACCATCATCGGGGTGCCGCGGATGACCGTCGTATAGATTTTGGCGATGACGTTGAGAATATTGAGCCCGACGTTCGAACGGACGCCAAGACGCTGCTGGTCGTGCGTCGTGCGGACGACCGCCACCAGCACGCCGAGGAGCACGCCGAGGAGCAGCGCGAAGAACGTGACCTCGATCGTCGTGCCGACACCGCGCAGATAGAGCTTCCAGCGGTCGCCGTCAACAAAGGCTTGATAGAACTTGAGGAAAAAGTCCTGCGAAAAGCTCAGCTGCGCGCCGCCGACCACCTGACTTTTATAGCTTGCATAGAGCTGCGCCCAATCCACGGGCCGCGCCCCCTTTCTGTCTCAAAGCGAAAGGGGCGGCCTGACGGCCGCGCCCTCTCATATTTTTTGATGTAATTTACTTCGCCGAGATGTACTTGTCGACGATGCTCTTGATCGTGCCGTCGTCCGTGAGCTGCTTGAGCGCAGCATTGATGGCGGTCTGCAGGGCGGTGTTGCCCTTCTTCATGCCGATGGCATAGTCCTCATTGGTGTAAGCCGTGTTAAGGATCGTG
>JAKOSQ010000029.1 GCA_029777215.1 Bacillota bacterium | reverse complement strand
GGACGTCTACGGCAGCCTCTGCGCCGGCGCGACGCTCGAGCTCATTCCAAAGAGCTGCTTTTCGTTCCCGGCCCTGCTCGTTGATTTTCTCAACGAGCGGAAAGTTGACACGATCTACTGGGTGCCCTCGGCGCTCTCACTGGTTGCGAACTGGGGCATCTTCGAGTGCAAGCGTCCGCTTTACCTCAGGCGTGTCCTCTTCGCGGGCGAGACGATGCCGACCCGCCAGCTCAACTACTGGCGCTCCTTCTTCCCGCACGCCCTTTACGCGAACCTCTTCGGGCCGACGGAGACGACCGACATCTGCGCCTACTACGTTCTGGACCGCGACTTTGCCGACGATGAGCCGCTGCCCATCGGCCGCGCCTGCGACAACTGCGCGCTGCTCGTCCTCGGTGAGGACGGCAGACCCGTGAAGCCGGGCGAGGAAGGGGAGCTCTGGGTGCGCGGCAGCTTTGTCGCCCCGGGCTACTACTGCGAGCCGGGCAAGACCGCCGAGCGCTTCGTCCAGAACCCGCTGCACAGCGACTACCCCGATCCCGTTTACCGCACGGGCGACATCGTCCGCGAAAACGAGCGCGGCGAGCTCGTCTACGTCTCCCGCCGCGACGGACAAGTCAAGCGCATGGGCTACCGCATCGAGCTCGGCGAGATCGAAGCCGCCGCCTCGGCGCTGCCGACCCTTGAAAACTGCGCGGCGCTCTACGACGCCGATAAAAAGCAGATCGTTCTGGCCTACTGCGCGCGCGGCTGCTCGGAAAGCGAGCTGCGCGAGGCGCTCAAAAAGCACCTGCCCGGATACATGCTGCCGGAACGCCTAGTGCGTTTTGCCGCCCTGCCGCTCTCCAGCAACGGAAAAACCGACCGAGCCGCGCTTTTGAAGTCGCTGGCCTAAAGAAAGAAAAGAGGAATAGAGAAATGGAAAACACCAGAGAAAAGCTTTTAAAGATCCTTGGCATGATTCGCCCCGGCGCACAGTTTGACGGCTGCCCCGACCTCATCAAGGCGGGACTGCTCGACAGCCTCCTGACCATGATGCTCACGGTCGAGATCGAGAGCAGCTTCGGCGTGAAAATCTCCCCGCTCGACGTCGTGCCCGAAAACTTCAAGACTGTCGACAGCATCTGCGAGCTCATCGAGCGTCTGCAAAGTAAGTAAACAGGAGGATAGGGTCCTATGTCCTATGCATCTTTCACATATCTGGGCCTTTTCCTCGTGACGAGCCTGATTGTCTACTACAAGCTGCCGCTGGAAAGGCGCTGGTACGTTCTGCTCGCGGGAAGCTGCATTTTCAGCATCCTCGGCAGCGGCTGGCTCTTTTCGGCGCTGCTCGTCACCGCCGCCGTCACCTGGTACGCCGGCATCCGCCTCAACCGCGTCGACGACGAGACCGCCCCGCTGCTGGAGAGCGCGGAGCAGGAGGAAAAAAAGGCCCTGCAGGCCGCCGCACAAAAGCAAAAGCACCGCATCATGGCGCTCGCGCTGCTCGTGACGATCGGACTGCTCGTCTTTTTCAAATATTATAATTTCCTCGGCGGCGCGCTCGACCGGCTGCTCGCGCTGCTCGGCGCCCCTGAGTTTTTCCCGCAGCTCAAGGGCCTCAAGCTGCCGCTCGGCATCTCGTTTTATACCCTCATGGCGGTGAGCTACATACTTGACGTCTACCGCGGCAAATACCGTGCGAGCGGGAGCTTTCCGCATGTTTTGCTCTTTCTCTCCTTCTTCCCGGAAATCGTCGAAGGGCCGTTTGGCCGCTTCGACCGGCTCTCGGGACAGCTGACGGAGGGACATGAATTCGACGCAAAGTGCTGCGAGCAGGCAGCCGAGCTCATCATCTGGGGCATGTTCAAGAAGATCGTTATCGCCGACCGCGCCGCGGCGCTCGTCGCGGAGGTCTTTTCGAACCACGCGCAGTATGAGGGCTGGACCGTCGTCTTCGCCGCCGCGCTCTATACGCTGCAGATTTACGCGGACTTCTCCGGCATGATCGACGTCTCGCGCGGCAGCGCGGAGCTTTTCGGCGTGCGGCTCGACGCAAACTTCGAGCGCCCGTTTTTCTCCCACAACGTCGGCGAATTCTGGCGGCGCTGGCACATCACGCTCGGCGCGTGGCTGCGGGACTATGTCTTTTTCCCTGCGTCCCTCTCCCAGCGCTCCGTGAAGCTGCGGACCTGGTCGCGCGCGCACCTGCGCCCGTTTTTTGCCTCGCTTCTGCCGATGGCGCGGGCACTGCTGCTCGTGTGGCTGTGCAACGGCATCTGGCACGGCGCGGGCTGGAAGTACATCGCCTACGGTCTTTATTACTTCGCGCTGACGATGGCGGGCCTGCTCTTTGAGCCCTTCAACGCCCGCGCCCGCGACAGGCTCCATATCCGGCGCGACACGCGCGGTTACCGGAGCTTTCAAGTCGCGCGCACGCTCGTTCTCGTGACGCTCGGCATGATGATGTTCCGCGCGGACACGCTCACGGACTTCGCCCAGATGTTCCGCTCAATCTTCGCGGGCGCAGGCATTGCGCCGTTTGTGAGCGGCGATATCTTTACGCACGGCTTCGATCGCCACGACCTCGCTGTGGTCGCCGCGGGTGCGGCGCTGCTTGTGGGCCTCGGCCTGCGGCAGGAAAAAGGACACGCGCTGCGCGCCGAGCTCTCGCAAAAGAGTATCCCCGTGCAGTGGGCCGTCTGCCTCGGCATGCTCTTTGCCGTCATCATTCTCGGCGCTTATGGCCCGGGGTATCAGGCGCTCGATCCAATCTACGGTGGATTTTGATGTGCAGGAGGTGTAAACTATGAATGAAACAACAAAAGTAAAACCGAAACACAGCACGCTGCGGAGCAGCCTTGTGTTTCTGCTGACCTTTGCAATTTTGACGGGCCTTTTCTCTTGGGTACTCTATCCCCGCGACAACACGAAACAAAGCGGCATCGCGCACCCGGAGGCCATGGGCTTTACCTCAATCGCACGGGACCGCATCGACGTTGTCGCGATTGGCAACAGCAACATCTACAGTGGCTTTTCGCCGATGGAGCTCTGGGGAAATTACGGCTTCGCCTCCTATGTCAGCGGTGAGCCGCGCCAGCAGATGGCCTCGGCCGTGACGCTGCTCGAGAAATATTTCGAGACCCAGCAGCCGAAGGTTGTCATCCTCGAGACCGACGAGGTCTTCACGGGCAACAATAAGATCAGCTCCGTGGCCCTCGCGCGGCTTGAAAACTTTTTCCCGATCGTCAAATACCACAACAACTGGAAAACACTGTGCCTGTCGACGATGTTTCGCCGCCCGCAGCACAGTTATCTCTCCCCGATGATGGGCTGGTCTGCG
>JAKOSQ010000321.1 GCA_029777215.1 Bacillota bacterium | reverse complement strand
TCAAAAAAATAATGATTTCAAACCTATACCGACCGCGTCACTGGTACTGGATTTTTGAAAACGGGCGTGTTATAATCCCCATATAAAACAGTGGTTTACTTTCAATTGCTTGAAAACCATTCAGAAAGGAACTATGCCTCATGTTAGAACTGCAGGATATAAATTTCAGCGCCGGCGGCAAGCACATCCTCAAGGACGTCAGCTATACGCTCGACCCCGGCAAATTCGTCGCGATCACGGGCCCGAACGGCTCGGGCAAATCGACACTCGCCAAGATCATCATGGGCATCGACAAGCCGGACAGCGGCAAGATTCTCTTCGACGGCAAGGACATTACTGACTGGCCCATCGACGAGCGCGCCCGCGCGGGCATCGCTTTCGCCTTCCAGCAGCCCGTCCGCTTCAAGGGCGTCACGGTCCACGATTTGCTCAACCTCTCTTCAAAAAACCAGCTCCCCTTCAACGAGGTCTGCGACATTCTCGCAAACGTCGGCCTTTGCGCCAACGGCTATGTTGAGCGCGAGGTCAGCGGCGACCTGTCCGGCGGCGAGCTCAAGCGCATCGAGATTGCCTCGGTCCTTCTCCGCCACGCCAAGCTCACGATTTTCGACGAGCCGGAGGCCGGCATCGACCTCTGGAGCTTTAACAACCTCATCAGCGTCTTCAACCAGATGCAGAAGGACATGTCCGGCTCCATAGTCGTCATTTCCCACCAGGAGCGCATCCTCCGCATCGCGGACGAGATCATTCTCCTGACGGACGGTCACGTCGAAAAGGTCGTGCCGAAGGGACAGCCGCTCGAAGAGCTGCTGACCATGCAGGCCTGCCGCAAGATGTAAGGAGGGAACGAAAATGGCAGAACTTCAGCTTGAAAAGGTCGATTTGAACCTTTTAAAATCCGTATCCGATCTCGACGGCGTCCCGACCGGGGCCTTCTCGCTCCGCAAAAACGGCAAGTCCGTCAAGATCAACGTCACGCCAAACATCAACATCATCCGCAAGGAGGACAAGCCCGGCATCAACATTTACGTCCGCGCGGACACGAAGGGCGAGACGGTCAGCATTCCCGTCGTCATCACCGAGAGCGGCATCGATGACAAGGTCTACAACGACTTCTACATCGGCAAGAACGCCGACGTCATTATCAACGCCGGCTGCGGCATCCACAACGACGGCTGCAAGGAGACGCACCACAACGGCATCCACCGCTTCTTCCTCGAGGAGGGCGCAAAGGTCCTCTACCTCGAAAAGCACTACGGCGAGGGCGACGGCGAGGGCAAGCGCGTGCTCGACCCGGTCACCGAGGTCCACCTCGGCAAAAACGCCTCCCTTGAGATGCACACGACCCAGATCAAAGGCGTCGACTCCACGATCCGCAAGACGAGCGGCGAGCTCGACGACGGCGCGAGCCTTGTCGTTCTGGAGAAGATCATGACCCACGGCCACCAGACCGCCGAAACCGAATTCGTCGTTGACCTCAACGGCAAGGGCAGCCGCACGCAGGTGACCTCCCGCTCCGTCGCGGCCGAGAACAGCGAGCAGAAATTCGTCTCCAAAGTCTACGGCAACCATGAGTGCTTCGGCCACGTCGAGTGCGACGCGATCATCAAGGATCACGGCAAAGTCGTCTCCACCCCGGAGATCTCCGCCAACTGCGTCGACGCGAACCTCATCCACGAGGCCGCCATCGGCAAGATCGCGGGCGAGCAGATCATCAAGCTCGAAACGCTGGGCCTCACCGAAAAAGAGGCCGAGGCCGCGATCATCGACGGCTTCCTCAAGTAATCCAGAACATCGGAGAATACGCAAATGACTGTTGAATACGACCCGCGCGGCGTGTGCTCGCGGCACATGAGCGTCTCGGCGGAGGACGGCGTCATCACGAACGTCGAAGTCTTCGGCGGCTGCGACGGGAACCTGCAGGGCATCTCCCGTCTCGTCGTCGGCATGAAGGTCGAGGACGCCATCGAGCGCCTGCAGGGCATCGACTGCGGCGGGAAAGGCACATCGTGCCCGGACCAGCTGTCGAAGGCAATGCAGAAGCTGCTTTGAATCTGCGGGGGCGAAAGCCCCCGCTCTTTTTTTACCCGTGCAGGGGGCAAAAAAGTGCAGGGGGCTTCCGCCCCCTGCAAGCTCGCGGTCCTTCGTCCGCTTATAACCCGCTCTCTTCGATTTCGTT
>JAKOSQ010000320.1 GCA_029777215.1 Bacillota bacterium | reverse complement strand
TCCATGTCGGCGGCGGTCTCGTCACCGTGATGGTCCGCGGCGACGTCGGCGCAGTCAAGGCGGCGACTGACGCGGGTGCGGCGGCAGCGGAGCGCGTGGGCGAACTCATTTCCGTCCATGTCATCCCGCGTCCGCACGAGGAAGTCGAATATATCCTCCCCACTCTTGAGAAGTAAACGGAGGAGGCGCTTCGGCTAATACCGATCAAAAGAGGTGGAGCGTTTGAAAGCAATTACTGAAGAGCAGCTCCGGTTTGAGCTGCGAAACACTCAGCCCGAGATCTACTATATCCCCGAGGGAAAGATCCTGACACCCGCCGCCCGCGAATACCTGCAGCAGAGAAAGATAAAGATAGGCAACGAACTGCGCAGCAGCGCCGTCCCCCAGATGCAGACGCTGGCCCCCGAACCGGCGTCTGCCCCGGAGGCGGTGCAGCCCGAACCCCAGGCACCCAAGGCGAAGTATGTCGATTATGACTCTGGCGCGTTCTATCTGGACAAGCCGGAGCATATGACGCAGCTCGTCGGCAACAAGCTGGTGCCGAAGGACAACGGCCGCATCCTGTTTCGCGGAAAGCTCGACTCCCTGCAGGCGACAGTCGTTCTCGATCAGGCTTTGATCGCGGACGGTAACGGCAGCAGAAAACTGCTCGACGATCTCTCGGACATCCTTGGAAGTCTCCGTGAAATGATGCGCTGTGAGGTACTCGACGAGCCCTTCACAAAGCAGACCATCATCGGCTTTACACATGAAGAGATCCGCGCGCGTTCGCACGACCCGCAGAAATACTACGGGATCAAGCAGATGGCGCTCCCGGATTACACCATGGGGCGCGATTACGCGCTTCTCAACCAGCTCCGCGCCGCCGTGCGCGAGGCCGAGGTCGCTGCTGTGCAGGCGTTCCGCGTCGGCCATCAGTATGAGAGAAGCGACATCGTCGAGGAGCTCAACCGCCTCTCGAGCGCGCTGCACGTCATGATGTGCATGTATCTCGCCGGTCAGTACCAGTAAGGAGAAAAAGATGAACGATATCGTAGATTCGGTACTGGAATCCATTCCGAAAGCAGGACTTGTCGTTGCGGAGGTCTCCGCGCGCCACGTCCATCTCACACAGGCTGACGTGGAGTCCCTTTTCGGTCCCGGCGCAAAGCTCACGCCGAAGCGCAGACTCTCCCAGCCCGGACAGTTCCTCTCCGAGGAGCGCGTGACCATCGTTGGCCCCCGCGGCCGCAAGGAGCGCGTGGCAATTCTCGGACCGGTCCGCGCGAACACGCAGATCGAGCTGTCCAAAAGCGACTGCGTCGAACTGGGCATCGAGGCGCCGGTCCGTGAGTCCGGCGACGTTGAAGGCTCCGGCCCGATCGTTCTCGAAGGTTCGAAGGGGAAACTCGATCTCCGCCAGGGCGTCATCATCGCGCACAACCACATCCATCTGACGCCCGACACCGCGAAGATCATGGGCCTTCACGACAGACAGAGTGTATGCGTCGAACTGCTGACCGAAAGACCGGTCATGTTCAAGGATGTTACCATCCGCGTGAGCAGCAGCTCCTGCGACCGCATGCACATCGATTTTGACGAGGCAAACGCCGCTTTAGTCAACGGCTTTACCCTCGCCCACGTTGTCCGGTAGAAAAAAAGTAAAAGGAGTTACTGTATGTTGGATCTCGAACGCGTAAATTCACTTATTGGCAAAGTTGAAGCGTCGGAGCATGAAACCTTCAAGTCAGCGACCGGCCGCTACAAGGTCGGCGTCGATCTCGGCACGGCATACATCGTTATCGTCGTTCTCGACGAGGATGACAACCCCGTTGCCTGCGAAAAACGGGCGGCGTCGGTGCTCAGGGACGGTGTTGTGGTCGATTATACGGGCGCCATGCGTATCGTCAGCGAGCTTCGCAAGAAGCTGGACGAGCGGCTCGACACAGAGCTTGTGAACTGCGCAATCGCGATGCCTGCGGGAACAGAATCCAGCGTTCAGACGCACAGATATGTTGCGGAGGGCGCGGGCTTTGAGGTGACGAATGTCCTCGACGAGCCCAGCGCCGCCAACGCGGTGTATCAGATTGAGAACGGCGTCGTCGTCGACATCGGCGGCGGCACCACGGGCCTGGCCGTTTTAAAGGACGGCAAGGTCGTCTCGACCGCGGATGAGCCGACCGGCGGCACGCACCTTTCGCTGGTGCTGTCGGGCAATTTCCATGTTCCGTTCGAGGAAGCGGAGGCCATCAAGCAGGACTACGCCCGCCACAAGGAGATCCTTCCGGTCGTTCGGCCGGTCATCGAAAAAATGGCGAGCATCGTCAAGGACAATATCGATCTCGATACGGTCGATACCATCTATCTCTGCGGCGGCACCTGCAACCTCACGGGGATCGAAACGATCTTCGAAAAGCAGACCGGCATACGGACCATTAAGCCCAAAGACCCCTTCTTCGTCACACCTACCGGCATCGCAATGAACTGCATCCTCTAAAAATTCTGAAAGGAGGGAGCGCATGGACCAATCCCTCATTGAACAGGTCGTCGCGCGCGTCGTTCAAAAGGTCAATGAAAGCAAGGGCGCGTCGGCAGGGGAGTGCGCGGTTTGCAGCACCGACACAGGCGCCGGCAAGCCGGGGCTCCTGATCCTCACGCAGGAGCACGGAGAGCACTGCCACCAGCTGCTCGAGAGCGCAAGACTTCGCGAGCGCTATGCAACCTGCTGTGCTCTGACGGCAGATTACCAGTGCGACCTCAGCGGCGTTGATACCGTGATCCTTTACGAATTCACCATTGACGCCATGTCCAAGATCGCCTCCGGCATCTGCGACACCCCGTATCTGCAGCTGATTTCCCAGGCGCTGCTCACCGGCAAGCACATCTATGTTCCGAAGGAAGAGGTGAAGCTCTACGATTACGCTTCCACCGCCCCGGCGGTCTATTATGCCATGCTGGAAGAAAAGCTCAGAGTTCTGACGGCCTCCGGCCTCGTCGTGTGCCCCAAGGCGGACCTTGAGGACATGATTCTCGGCGGCACCCCGGCGCCTCAGCCGAGCTGCAGCGTTCCGGCCGCCAAGCCCGCCAGCACCGGAGCAGCCAGGAGCATTGACAAACGCGCGATCACAGAGCAGGACCTCTTCGTCCTCAAAAAGGACGGCGTGAACTGCGTTCGCATCAGAGAAAACGCAATCCTGACGGATCTGGCCAAGGACTACGTCAAAACCAACGGAATGACGCTGCTCCGCGGCTGAAAGCCCACTTCGCGGACGATAGGATAAGCAATACACGCAAACGGTAAGGCAGAGATTATGAATTTTGTCGAAACGATCAGAGCGGCAGGTGTTGCCTGTGATAACGGCAGTTTTCCCGTGGTCCTCGAACCCGAGGACGCGGTGGACTGGCTGATTTGCAGCGCGGTCTCCGCAGAACCTCTTGCTGAGAGTGAAAGCTGTCTGAGTGCAATGCAGCCGGAACGTGTCGTTGCGGCCGTCTCCGCCATCGCGGAGAAGGTCGGCGCAAAAAAGTCCGTGATTGCCGTCCGTTCGGACGACGGCCCGGCGGCGCAGGCGCTGGCGCAGGCCATCGCCACCTCCCATGCGCCCGTCGAGCTTTTTCGGACCGATGCCTATTACCCCGCAAACGACATTCCTGTCCTTGTCCATCGCATTACAGGGCGGCTCATCGCCGAGCGCGGCATTCCGGCGGACGTCGGCTGTGCCGTGTGCGGCGTGCAGCAGGCGCTCGATATTCTGGCCGCTCTGGAGGGCACGCATGTGACCGACAGATATATTACGGTCACGGGCGCGGTAAAAAGACAGCTTCTGCTCAAAGCACCGATCGGGAGCCGGATCGCCGCCTGCGCGGCGGAGGCCGGACCCCTTCCGGCAGACGCGTGCCTGATCGTTGGTGGTCCGATGCGGGGGAAGCTTTTAACGGCTCCCTCCGCCATCGAAGCCACGGTCGTTTCCAGGACCACGGAGAGCATCATTGTCCTGCCCCGCGACCATCCCCTCCGTGCGAGGGGAAAGCAGCCTCTCGAAACGATACTCCGCCGCGTCAAAAGCAGCTGCGGGAACTGCAGGCTCTGCACGGACTTCTGTCCGCGCTATGGTCTCGGCCACAGCATGCGGCCAAACCGCATCATGCAAAACCACAGGCGCGGCGATAAGGGTCTCGGCAACGACGAATTCTCCGAAGCTTTCGGGGACGCCGTCAACTGCTGCGGCTGCGGCGTCTGCGACGTCGTGTGTCCCGTTAACCTCCAGCCGCGCAGGGTCAACGCCTTTTACCGCGGCGGCATCGTCAAAAGAGGCATCCTCGTTCCGCGTGAACGGCAGCCGGAGGTCCGTCAGACACCGGGCATCCGGGGCATCGAGACCGACCGTCTCACGGCTTTGCTCGGGCTTTCCGAATACGCCGGCTCCCACAGCTTTGATCTCCGGGAGCTGAGCGCAGACGAGGTGAGCATCGCCTTTGCCAGAAAGCCCGGCAGAAACATGTATCTCATCCGCAGCGCGGGTGACCATGTGGAAAAAGGCGAGCTTCTGGCTTCGGACGGCATCGATTTCAGTATCCACGCGAGCATCGGCGGCACGATCGTCAAGATCGACGCCAGCGGTGCCCAGATCAAAGCATAGGGAAGTGAGTGTGTGAGTACAGCGATCGGCATGGTAGAACTCAGCAGTATTTCAAGAGGCATCGATACCTGCGACAGCATGGTAAAGGCGTCTCAGGTGGAGCTCTTGCGCGCGTCCACGGTATGTCCCGGGAAATATTTTGTCCTTGTATCGGGGGATACCGGTTCCGTCAGAGCGTCCGTCGCCGCGGGACTCGAATGCGGCTCAGACCGCGTGGTTGACACGCTCATTCTCTCAAACGTACATCCGCAGCTTTCGGCGGCGCTCGGCAGAGCCGCGCGTCCGCAGCCGCACGGTGCGATTGGCGTTTTGGAGTATTTCTCGGTCTCGGCAGCCATCGTCGGCGCCGACACCGCCGTCAAGGCGGCTGAGGTAACGCTCATAGACGTCCGTCTCGGCGGCGCCATCGGCGGGAAGGGATACCTCGGCGCCGGCGTTCTTGCCGGTCTTATCAC